>JAQSXN010000437.1 GCA_029256665.1 Paenibacillus sp. | reverse complement strand
ACAAGAAGTTCTCGACTCTCGTTCAGGGCGAGAACCGCAAGCATCTGACGCTTCGTTCGTTGCTCGACTTCAAGAAGGGCGCGCAGTCCATTCCTTTGGAGGAAGTGGAATCCGTGGATTCCATCGTGAAGCGGTTCAAGACCGGGGCGATGTCGTTCGGCTCCATCAGCAAGGAAGCGCACGAAAGTCTCGCCATCGCCATGAACCGTCTGGGCGGCAAGTCCAACACGGGCGAGGGCGGCGAGGATCCGGCCCGCTTTGTCTTGGATGCCAACGGCGATTCCCGCCGCAGCGCGATCAAGCAAGTTGCTTCGGGCCGCTTCGGCGTCACAAGCAACTACTTGGTCAACGCCGACGAGATTCAGATCAAGATGGCGCAAGGCGCCAAGCCGGGCGAAGGCGGCCAATTGCCGGGTCTTAAGGTTTATCCTTGGGTTGCCGAAGTTCGCGGCTCGACGCCGGGCGTCGGACTCATCTCGCCTCCGCCGCATCACGACATTTATTCCATCGAGGATTTGGCCGAGCTGATCCACGATCTCAAGAACGCAAACCCTCGCGCTCGCATTAACGTGAAGCTCGTATCCGAAGTGGGAGTAGGCACGATCGCGGCAGGCGTTGCCAAGGGCCGCGCCGACGTAATCATGGTCAGCGGCTATGACGGCGGCACGGGCGCTTCTCCGATGGGCTCCATCCGCCATGCGGGTCTGCCTTGGGAGCTGGGCTTAGCCGAGACGCACCAGACGCTAATGCTTAACAAGCTGCGCGACCGCGTCGTTCTCGAAACCGACGGCAAGATGATGAACGGCCGCGACGTCGCGATCGCCGTGCTGCTGGGCGCCGAGGAGTACGGCTTCTCCACGGCTCCGCTTATCGTGCTCGGCTGCGTCATGATGCGCGTATGCCAGCTGGATACATGTCCGGTTGGGGTCGCGACTCAGAATCCGGAGCTGCGCGCCAAGTTCATGGGCGATCCGTCGCATGTCGTGAACTACCTGCGATTCATCGCGGAAGAGCTTCGCGAGATTATGGCTGAGCTCGGTTTCCGCACCATCCAGGAGATGGTTGGCCGCGTAGACCGCCTGGAGACGAAACAACTGCTTGAGCATTACAAAGCGAAAGGCCTCGACTTGTCGGGCATCCTGTACGAAGCGGAAATCGCGGAAGGCGCGTTCCGTTACAACGTGCAGGAACAGAACCATGGCCTCGAGCTATCGCTTGACGTTCAGCAGCTCGTGCCGAACGCCGCCGCAGCGCTCGAGAACGGTGAGACCGTGCGCGGCACGTTCCCAATCCTCAACACGAACCGGGTTGTCGGCACGATTCTGGGCTCCGAAGTCACAAGGCGCTACGGCGCGAAGGGCTTGCCGGAAGATACGATCTGGTATCACTTCGTCGGAACGGCTGGACAAAGCTTTGGCGCATTCGTGCCTAAAGGTATCACGTTGTCGGTCGAAGGCGACACCAATGACTACTTCGGCAAAGGTTTGTCGGGCGGCAAGATCATCGTTGCTCCGTCGCCGAAGTCGACTTTCGCGGCCGAAGACAATGTCGTTACGGGCAACACGGCGCTGTACGGCGCAACCGGAGGTCAAGCGTATATCCGAGGGATTGCGGGCGAACGCTTCGCGGTTCGCAACAGCGGCGTTAACGTCGTCGTCGAAGGCGTGGGCGACCACGGCTGCGAATATATGACGGGCGGCAGAGTCGTCATTCTGGGCGGCACGGGACGCAACTTCGGGGCCGGCATGTCCGGCGGCGTAGCGTATGTGTACGACGCGGACGGCACATTCTACAGCAACTGCAACCTCGAGATGGTATTGCTGGAGCGCGTGGCGGATGAACAAGACGTAACGGAGCTTCGAAGCTTGATCGACAGCCATGTACGGTACACTGGCAGCGCGGTCGGCGAACACGTTCTAGCGAACTGGGAATTCTCGCTTGATAAGTTCGTGAAGGTCATTCCGAAGGACTACAAGCGGAT
This sequence comes from Paenibacillus sp., assembly GCA_029256665.1. Taxonomy (GTDB): domain Bacteria; phylum Bacillota; class Bacilli; order Paenibacillales; family Paenibacillaceae; genus Pristimantibacillus. Next base: position 2,299 of record JAQSXN010000437.1, on the reverse strand, counting down.
GCTGGAACAGATTCGCAAGGCGGAAGATACGGGACTGCAAGGCGGCGATGCGCTGCTGGCGGCGTTCGAAGCGAACAAACGCGAGCTTGCGCGAGCAGGCGGCAAATAATAAACGGTACGACGCTCGCAGCGGGTTCCCGAACCTTGCTGCGAGTTTCTTTTTGGCATGGAGAAGGATAGTGGAAGCCAGCGGTATCGGCCTAGGCGAGCTTAAGTTGCGGTGAGATGTCGCCGCTTCCAAACGTTTCCTGTTTCGTATATACTGGAGAAGCTGGGCGGTAGCTCGCCTAACAAGCAAGGCTCAATTAAAGGAGGAGACGGATTACGGTGCAGGATTCCATTGTTCAGATGCGAGAAGTAACGAAACGCATTGGGAAACGAACGATCATCGATAAATTGACGCTTGATTTGCCGCGCGGCGAAGTGTTCGGATTCCTAGGACCGAACGGGGCCGGCAAGACGACGACCATTCGGATGATGGTCGGGTTGATGTCGCTGACGTCAGGGGAAATCAAGATCGAAGGTCATAGCATTGAAAACGAGTACGAGCAAGCGATCAAACATGTAGGAGCAATCGTCGAAAATCCGGAGATGTACAAATATTTGACGGGGTATCAGAACCTGGTCCATTATGCTCGCATGATGCCTGGCGTGACGGAGCATCGCGTCAAGGAAGTCGTGAGCCTTGTCGGTCTAGAGGCTCGGATCCACGATAAGGTCAAAACCTATTCGCTCGGCATGCGCCAGAGACTCGGAGTAGCTCAGGCGGTATTACATAAACCTAGACTGCTGATTCTGGACGAACCGACAAACGGTCTCGATCCGGCCGGCATTCGAGAGCTGCGCGATTACTTGCGCAAGCTGGCCAAGGATGAAGGCATTGCGGTATTCGTATCGAGCCACTTGCTTTCGGAGATGGAGCTTATGTGCGATCGTGTCGCGATTATTCAGAACGGCAGGCTGATCGACGTAAGAACGCTCCAAAGCCGCGAAGAGACATCCAGCGCTCGCAGAGTCTTAATAGAGGTGGATCGAACGCAAGACGCGGTACAAGCTCTTGCGGCGAGCGGTCAGGCGGCGGAACTCGCGGCTACGGGCTTTATCGTTATTCAAGGCGATAGAAGCGGCATTGCGGCTGCCAATGCGGCGCTCGTTCGCGCCGGCATCAACGTTTATGCCATTCGCGAAGACGTGAAGTCGCTCGAGGATCAATTCTTGGAAGTGACGGGAGGCGAACGCATTGGGTGAGTTCGGCGGATTAATCAAAAACGAGAATATGAAAATCTATCTTCGTATACGGACTTACGTCATGCTCGGCATCCTGCTGGCATTGACGATTATTATCTCCGTGATGTGGCTGTCGTTCGGCGAACGTTCAGCGACGTCGATGTGGGAAGTCATGTTTATGGAGTCGTCCATCCTCTTTTTCCTGGTTACGATATTTACGGTCGTCGTGGCGGCCGGGGCGGTGGCGGAGGAATTTACGTCGGGGACGATCAAGCTGCTTCTTATACGACCATGGTCGCGCTCCAAAATTTTATTGTCCAAATACATAGCCGTATTGCTGTTCGCGATTATGCTAGCCATTGTGTTGTTCGTTAGCACGCTGCTTGTCAACTGGCTCTTGTTCGGAATCGGCAACGGATCCCCGGATGCCGGAATCATACCGCAGGGCAACAACGACTCGCCATTCGAATATTTGCTGAAATATTATGGCCTTACGCTGATCACCTCGGTCGTGACGGTGACGTTGTCCTTTATGCTTTCGACGATCTTCCGAAGCAGCGGACTCGCGATCGGCATGGCGTTGTTCCTGCTGCTGGTCGTCAACAATTTCGTGCAACTGCTTACGTTGCTGGATTACAAATGGGTAGACTACGTGCTGTTCGTCCATATGAACCTGACGCAGTATTTGGGCGATTATCCGATGAGCGAAGGCATGTCCCTCGGATTTTCTCTCGCCGTCTTGGCCGTATATTATGTCTTGTTCATCGCATTGACCTGGGTCGTGTTCAAGAAACGCGACGTAGCTGCATAAATTGCGTTTGCCATTCTAAGTGCCGGACGCAAGAAGCCGTCCTGACCGCTCTTTCGTAAGAGCGTCCTTCAGGACGGCTTTTGTATGTGTATGAAAACGCTAGTCGGGATCCTTCGGGCTCGGCCAGATCCCGTTATGAATTATCCCGCTTGCCTGGATTTAGCCCGGGCCTCGTTGTTCTTTTGTTCGTCTTTTTTTGCCGCATCGGCGTCCGCCCCGTGTTTATGCTTGGGCTCAGGCTGCTGTTCCATGTGGCATACT
>JAQSXN010000436.1 GCA_029256665.1 Paenibacillus sp. | reverse complement strand
CTTTCGTGCGCTTCCTTGCTGATGGAGCCGAACGACATCGCTCCGGTCTTGAACCGCTTCACGATGGAATCCACGGATTCCACTTCCTCCAAAGGGATGGACTGCGCGCCCTTCTTGAAGTCGAGCAACGAACGAAGCGTTAGATGCTTGCGGTTCTCGCCCTGAACGAGAGTCGAGAACTTCTTGTACAGCTTGTAGTCGTTGGCTCTCGATGCCATCTGCAGCGTATGGATCGTCTGAGGCGTGAACAGATGGTCCTCGCCGTCCTTGCGCCATTGGTAGTCGCCGCCGGAATCAAGCTCCTTCTCGGAACCCTCTTGCTCGGCGAAAGCGCGGTTATGATGCTTGAGCGTTTCTTCCGCGATAACGTCGAGGCCGATGCCTCCGATGCGGGAAGGCGTCCAAGTAAAGTACTCGTTAATGACATCCTCGCGCAGGCCAAGCGCTTCGAAGATTTGGGCGCCGCGATACGATTGAATCGTGGAAATCCCCATCTTGGACAATACTTTGACGACGCCTTTGGTCGCGCCTTTGATGAAGTTCTTAACCGCCTTTTCGTGCGATACGCCTCTCAGCATGCCTTGGCGGATCATATCGTCAAGCGACTCGAACGCCAGGTACGGGTTGACGGCATTGACGCCGTAACCGAGCAACAGGGCAAAGTGATGCACTTCGCGGGGCTCGCCGGATTCCAGCAAGATGGCAACCTTCGTGCGCGTGCCTTGGCGGATCAGATGGTGATGCAGCGCGGATACGGCAAGAAGCGCCGGGATTGCCGCATTCTCCTTGTCGACGCCGCGGTCGGACAGAATAAGCATATTATGGCCTTTGCCGATGACGCGGTCCGCCGCTTCGCAAAGCGTCTTAAGCGCGGAACGGAGCCCTTCTTCGCCTTCGCTTGCCGCGAAGAAGATCGGCAGCGTGATCGACTTGAAGCCAGGTCGGCGCACATGGCGCAGCTTGGCGAATTGTTCGTTGGACAAAACAGGCGTGTCGAGCTTAATGTGACGGCAGCTCTCCGGCTCCGGATTCAGCAGGTTGCGCTCCGGTCCGATCGTCGTGCCCGTCGAAGTAATGATTTCTTCGCGGATCGCGTCGATCGGCGGGTTCGTGACTTGGGCGAACAGCTGCTTGAAGTAGTTATACAGGCGTTGCGGACGTTCCGACAATACGGCAAGCGGAGCGTCGTAGCCCATGGAAGCGATCGGCTCTTGGCCGCTGCCCGCCATCGGCTCCAGCACCTTGCGAATATCTTCGAACGTGTATCCGAACGCTTGTTGACGTTGCTGAACCGTATCATGGCTTGGCTCCGGCAATTCGGGAGCGTCGGGCAGATCGTCAAGGTTCACGAGATGCTCATCCAGCCACTCGCGGTAAGGATGCTCGGAAGCGATCGCCGCTTTGACCTCTTCGTCGGAGATGATGCGTCCTTGCTCCGTATCGACGAGAAGCATCCGGCCCGGGCGAAGACGGTCCTTATACAGAATGTCTTCAGCCGGAATTTCGACTACGCCGGCCTCGGAGCCGAGAATGATGTGGTCGTCCTTCGTTACGTAATAACGGGCCGGGCGAAGACCGTTGCGGTCCAGCACGGCGCCGATCTGCGTGCCGTCCGTGAAGCCCATGGCAGCCGGTCCGTCCCAAGGCTCGATCAGCGTGCTGTGGTATTCGTAGAACGCTTTGCGTTCGTCGTCCATGCTCTCGTTGCCGGACCATGGCTCCGGAACCATCATCATCGCCACATGAGGCAGGGAACGACCGGATAGATGCAGGAACTCCAGCGTGTTGTCGAACATTGCCGTATCGGATCCGTCCGGGTTGATGATCGGCTTGATCTTCTCGAGGTCGTCGCCGAACAGCTCGGAAGCGAACAGCGTCTGACGGGCGTGCATCCAGTTCACGTTGCCGCGAAGCGTGTTGATCTCGCCGTTGTGGATGAGGTAATGGAACGGATGGGCGCGCTCCCAGCTAGGGAACGTATTCGTGCTAAAACGGGAATGCACTAAAGCCATAGCGGATACGACGGTTTCGTCGTTCAATTCTACATAGAACGAGCGAACCTGTTCCGTTGTCAGCATGCCTTTATATACGATCTTCTTGGAAGAAAGACTGGAGAAGTAGAACATGTTGCCCCCGTCTTTGCCCGCGTAGCGGATCGCAAGCTCAGCGCGCTTGCGGATGACGTACAGCTTCCGCTCGAATGCAAGCGTGTCCGCAAGCGAAGCGTTCTTGCCGATGAACAGTTGACGCACGTAAGGCTTAACCGCCAGCGCGGACTCGCCCAGCTTCCCGTCGTTCGTCGGCACCGTGCGCCAGCCGATCAGCGTCTGGCCTTCTTCCGCGATGATGCTCTCGACTTCGCGCTCGATGGCCGCGCGCGCGGTCTCGTCGTGCGGCATGAAGATCATGCCGGCCGCGTAATCGCCTTCTTTCGGAAGCGCGATGCCTTCTTTCTGTAGCTCCGCGGAGAAAAACGCATGCGGAATCTGAAGCAGGATGCCCGCTCCGTCGCCCGTGTTCGGTTCGCTTCCCTGACCGCCGCGATGCTCCATGTTCTCGAGCAGACTCAGCGCCTGGCGAATGACCTTATGCGATTTGACCCCTTTGATGCTGGCTACGAAGCCCATTCCGCAAGCGTCCTTCTCGAACTGCGGATCATATAGTCCTTGCTTAGGCGGCAATCCCAAAATAGGTTCTTTCATTGTAGTCTGCAACCTCTCTATCAGAAGATTTTTGGGTAAGCAATACAAATTCCAAGCGCTGCGGATCATGTCGATCTTTGGCCCCCGGAGGCGCGTATCGAGCCGGAAATCCAGGTATCGATACCGAATTTCGGCGGACGGGGCCCCGTCTTGGATATAAATCCGTCTTGATCACTTAATTGGCTTCATTTTTGGCCTGGATTATCATAGAATGGTAGGGGACGAGGCTCATCCGCCTGCTCCTTTCCACTCAGTTGCCATACCGATGCTAAGCGATTATTATATGATTTTAACATCAGGGCAAATCGGAATCAATTTAATATTTTTATTAGCACAATAGAAATTATCAGTTACGGCCTGGGCGGGGCCGGATTTCGGCAGCTTGGACGAGCGGCGGCTCGTGCGGCATCGTTCGACAGGAATCGCGGAAATGCACGACTTTCATTTTTAGACCATTTTATCAAAAGGACGTGTGCGGATTGTATAGTAAATTCAGGAATACGCTCAAGATGGGCGCGATAGGCGCTTTGTCCGTTGCCATGCTGGCGAATGCGGGCTCGGCGTTCGCCGAGGGACCCGCTTCGGGGGAGTCGGCGCAAGCTACATATGATATCGTCGTTTTGGGCGACTCGCTTGCCGCGGGTTACCAGAAAGGGTTTACCGAGGAATCCGTTCCTTATGGATTCGCCGAACATATTTTCGAACAGGCCTTGTTCCGTGGACTGCGGGCCGAATACGTCAATTACGGCGTCATCGGGCTCAAGACGGACGGGTTGGCGAACTGGCTGGAGGCCGCTGTCGCTGGAGAGGAAGTCGCGGAGGAGGACGTGCAGACGGAATTGCCTGATCCAAGGGCGGCGACGATCTTTGCGGAGATGACCAAGACGTTGACCGGCGACATAAGCGAAGCCGAGACGGTTCTGATCGCGATAGGCGGCAACGACTTTCTAGAGCTGGTCAAGGAGCTCGGAACGACTACCGACGTCGGTACGCTGCCGGCAGGCGAGAAAGCCGCGCTCCAAACGAAGCTGGACGCGCTGATCGACAATTACGCCGTTAAGTTGGACGGCATTCTCGACACGATCGCCAAGCTTCAACCCACAGCCCAGGTCGTCGTCGCCAATCAGTAGTTGCCGCGGCCGACTCTTACGATCAAAGGGGTTACAACTTACATTAGAGTAGCTTCCGAGACGGCATTATTCTTGAAGAACGGCCAGACGGAACTAAACGAACGGCTTGACGCTCTCGCCAAAGAGCATGCTGACGAGGGTCTCCGGATCAAGATCAGCGATGCCGCAACCGCCATCGAGAAGAGCATTTTGACCTATACATCTATTAATGACGGCGACATCCATCCAACCGAGAATGGCTACGCCGCGCTTGGCAAAGCCTACGCCCAGCAGCTATGGGGCGATTACAAAACCGTGCGGCCGCGCGCGGCCGGCGTGCCGATCTCCGTCGTCGTGAACGGCGAGGAGGTCCTCTCCAAATACGCTCCATCACGGATGCCATGGGCGCGGAGCTCGTTTGGGACGCAAAGACCTCTACCGCGACCATCATGCTCGGCGGGCGCACCGTCGACGTCACGGTGGGAGCGAAGACGATCCGCGTCGACGGCAAGACCGTGCCGCTTAAGGCCGATCCCGCTTACCTCCAGCCGTTCGTTGGCGAGAGCAAAACGTATCTGCCGCTAGCCGCCTTGTCCGAAGGACTCGGCTTCCAAGTGGAATACAGGCACGAGAAACGGATCGCCTTCATTAACGGTTAACGATTAAATTGTTATTTGATTTTCGAAACGAACGACTACAGCTTATATTCCTTCTCCAGTTGACGAATCGACTCCAGCGCCTTGCCCGTCCAGCGATTCAGCCGGTCAAGAGCCTGGATCGATCCCGTCACCGCCGCCCTAAGCGATTCGGCGTAATTCGGCACTTCGCCGGCATGGGGCGACAGATCTCTGAGCAGCACCGTCGTTTTCTCCGTATAACTAAGCGCGCGTCTTTCGTGAAACATGGCTACATCGGGGTTGTAGGGCTGGTGAAGATCCCCTTGCTCCGGATGCTCCAGCACCGCCAGCACCTTCACCAGCGCTCGAGGCCCGTTAATCTCCATGAGCTCGGCCACGTAGCGGCCGGATCTAACCTCAGCCTGCACGATATCTCCGGCTTGATAGACTTTCGTTTCATCGTTCATCATATGGTTTCCCCATTTCCTTCCGATATTCCGCTTCCGGATCGTATAGCTTTACTGTAAAATAAACCTTTTTTCTTGGCAAGCTACATATCCATGCTTGTATTAACCTTACACC
>JAQSXN010000435.1 GCA_029256665.1 Paenibacillus sp. | reverse complement strand
GGCACCATCGTCCTCCAGTTGACAAGTTGCGGAGGCGTGGCGTCAATCTCCCTCAAGTCTCCGTTGACCCGTATCGCCGTTTCGTTAATGATCAGCTCGATAACGGTCGTTTCATTCTTAACGGTAACTTTCTTCAGCTTGCCTTCCCATTCGACCTCGTAACCCAATCCTTCGGACAGAATGGCGAGCGGCACGAGCGTCGAACCGTTTACGATTCGCGGCTCGACATCCGGGTGAATCTCCTTTCCGTTCAGGAACAACTTGGGCGGAGCGCTTGCAGCATGTCCTACGGACCCGAACAACGTGAACAATAACGACATGAGCATCAGAATGGATACAAACTTTTTCATTTCACACCTCGGGTGACTGATTTGCCCGCGGAGCATGACGGGCTTCGACATGCGCGGACAATCATTAGACGCGAACTGACAGAAAAAGTTGCGCGCGGAGGAAAAAAGAGGACATCCGCGGCAGCGCCGGAATGTCCTCTTTTTCAAAAGATAAATATTAGCCCAAACGAGCGGCATGTTTCTGCTCGTAAGCGGAAATTTTGTCCTCGTGCTGCAGCGTAAGCCCGATATCGTCAAGTCCTTGAAGCAGGAACTGGCGACGGTGCTCATCCAGGTCGAACGCAAGCTTCAGGCCGTATTCGTCCGTCAGCAGTTTGTTTTCCAGATCGACGTTCAGCTTGTAGCCTTCGTGTTGCGCCGTACGCTGGAACAAGTCTTCCACTTGCTCTTCGCTTAGCTTGATCGGCAGGATGCCGTTCTTGAAGCAGTTGTTGTAGAAGATGTCGGCATACGACGGCGCGATTACGACCCGGAAGCCGTAGTCCAAGATCGCCCACGGCGCGTGCTCGCGCGAGGAGCCGCAACCGAAGTTCGCGCGGGATATCAGAACGGAAGCGCCTTGGTAGCGCGGTTTGTTCGGTTCGAATTCGGCGTTTACTTCGCCGTTTTCGTGGAATCGCCATTCGAAGAACAGGAACTGGCCGAAGCCGCTGCGTTCGATGCGTTTCAGAAATTGTTTCGGGATGATGGCATCCGTATCTACGTTAACCCGGTCTACGGGAGCTACGATTCCGGTAAATTGTTTAAATGGTTCCATGTGTGTTAATCCCCTCTCTCGTTCCCTATGGTTAGTTCAATACGGGCGCTTTGACTTCCCAATCGCGCACGTCCGTGAAGCGTCCGTTGACGGCAGCCGCAACCGCCATGGCCGGCGATACCAGATGCGTTCTGCCGCCGCGGCCTTGACGTCCTTCGAAGTTGCGGTTGGAAGTCGAAGCGCAGCGCTGTCCAGGCTGCAGAACGTCGGGGTTCATCGCCAGGCACATGGAGCAGCCCGCGTCGCGCCATTCGAAGCCCGCTTCCACGAACACTTTGTCCAGACCTTCCTTCTCCGCTTGCAGCTTAACGCGGCCGGAGCCCGGAACGACGATCGCCGTTACTCTTTCGCTCACTTTGTAGCCTCTGGCGATTTCGGCGGCCGCGCGCAAGTCTTCGATGCGGCCGTTCGTGCAGGAGCCGATAAACACGTAGTCGATTTCGATTTCGGTCATTGGAGTACCCGGTTTCAGATCCATGTATTCAAGCGCCTTCTCGGCCGCTTTGCGCTCATTCTCCGTCGGCAGGTCGGCCGGATTAGGCACTTTGGACGTGATGTCGGTGCCCATGCCCGGGCTAGTGCCCCAAGTTACTTGCGGAATCAGCGCGTCCACGTCGAATTCTACGACAGTGTCGTAGGCGGCGCCTTCGTCGGTCGTCAGCTTCGACCATTCAGCCACCGCTTCGTCATAATTGCTCGGTGCGTATTCGCGTCCGCGCAAATATTCGAATGTCGTCGCGTCCGGCGCGATCAAACCGGCGCGTGCGCCGGCTTCGATGGACATGTTGCACACGGTCATGCGCTCTTCCATCGTCAGGCTCGTAATGGCGTCGCCCGTATATTCGATTACGTACCCCGTAGCGAAGTCCGTGCCGTATTGCGCGATAACGCCGAGGATAAGGTCCTTAGCCGTTACGCCAGGCTTGCGGGAGCCTTTAAATCGAACTTCCATCGTTTTGGCTTTGGACTGCTGCAGACATTGCGTCGCGAGCACGTGCTCCACTTCGCTTGTGCCGATGCCGAACGCCAGCGCGCCGAAAGCGCCGTGCGTGGACGTATGGCTGTCGCCGCACACGATCGTTTTGCCCGGATGCGTCAAGCCGATCTCCGGACCCATGACGTGCACGACGCCTTGGTCGATGTTGTCAAGGTCGAACAGCTTCACGCCGAAGTCCTTGCAGTTTTGCGTCAGCGTGTCGATCTGCTGCTTGGAGATCGGGTCCTTGATGTTGAAGCGGTCCTTCGTCGGCACGTTGTGGTCCATCGTTGCGAAGGTCAGGTCCGGACGGCGCACTTTGCGGCCCGACAGACGAAGTCCCTCGAACGCTTGCGGCGAAGTGACCTCGTGAACCAGCTGCAGGTCGATGTAGATAACGCTTGGTTTCCCATCTTCCTGGTGAATTACGTGATTATCCCAAATTTTCTCGAACATTGTTTTTTTCGACATTTTGCTCACCCCATGAGTTCGTAATTGCGTTTCGGCAACTTTAATAATGAATTAACGTTATGATAACATGTCTTTCTTCATTGATCTAAGATATAATATCTATAACAACTATAGGTAATGACTATAAGAGAAAGTTCTCGGTACTGAAAACCGGACTTTTTGAACATGAATTTTTATTTTCACTTAAAGAGGAAGGTGGTTTCGCGCCATGGAACTGAGGCAATTAAATTACGTCATTCAGATCGCGAACGAAAAAAATTTTTCGCGCGCCGCCGACAAGCTTCACATTGCCCAGCCATCGCTTAGCCAGCAATTGTCAAAGCTGGAGCAAGAGCTTGGCGTTCTCCTCTTCAGGCGTACGACCAACTCCGTTGAACTGACGCAGGCGGGACAAGTGTTCGTAGATAAGTCGCAAGGCATCCTCGACGCCGTCGAACAGCTTAAGCAGGAGATGGACGACATGGCGCAGATGAGACGCGGCCGGCTCGTCGTTGGCACCCTTCCCATTACGGGCTCGCATGTGCTGCCGCTCGTCCTCCCCGTCTTCGGTTCTCTGTACCCTCAGATCGAAGTCGTGCTCGTGGAAGAAACGACGGCGAAGCTGGAGCAGCTGACGGCGAGCGGCGGCACGGACATCAGTCTCCTTTCGCTTCCTTTAATCGACAACTCTCTGGCCTGGGAGCCGTTCCTGGAAGAGGAAATTTGTCTCGCCGTTCCGTCGCGGCATCCGCTTGCGCGAAGCGGCTCGATTGTCGATATCGCCTCCCTCAAGGACGAACCTTTTATCGGGCTCAAGCGAGGGCAGGGATTTCGCCAGATCACGGTGGAGCTATGCGAAGCGGCCGGCTTCTCGCCGAAGATCGTGTTCGAGAGCAGCAATATCGAGACCGTCCAGTCGTTGGTCGCGGGCGGCATGGGCATCGCTTTTGTCCCCCAGATGCTTACCAGGCCGACCGGCGGCGAATTCTCGCCGGCTTATCTGCCCCTTGCCAGCAAGCCGACCCGCACGTTGGTCATAGCCAGCCGCAAGGGGCGCTACCTGTCCAAGGCAGCCCAATCCTTTATTTCCACGCTTGCCGGGACGATCGGCGAATATCAAACCAAAAGGAGCTAAAGCCGTCCGCGGCCTTAGCTCCTTTTGGCGATTCGTATTGCTTCCCTCAATACAACGACGGCCTGCGGTCCTCGAACACGGGAATGCGAGTGCGCACTTCGTCAACGAGCGCCAAATCGATATCGGCGAACAGGATGCATTCTTCCTCGCCCGCTTCCGCGATAATCTCTCCCCAAGGGTCGATGACCATGGAATGGCCGAAGAAGGACGTTTCCCCGCTTTGCCCCATCCGGTTGCACGCGATGACGTACATTTGGTTTTCGATCGCCCGCGCGGTCAGCAGCGTCCGCCAGTGATGCAGCCTGGGGTTCGGCCACTCCGCCGGCACGAAGAGCAGCTTGGCTCCGTCCAGCGCAAGCTTTCTGGCCAGTTCCGGGAACCGGATGTCGTAGCAGATCATCATGCCCGCCTCGGCGCCTTGGATCGTCAATCGGCCGGGCTTATCGCCGGCTTGCAGATGTTTCTCTTCGGCCATCAGTCTGAACAAATGAATTTTCGAATAATCGCCGATTCGCGCGCCCGTTCGATCAAACGCCAGCATGGTGTTATAGACGCCGTCTTCCCGCTTCTCGGCGATTGATCCGCCTACAATATAGACGCCATGCTTTTTGCCGAATTCGGATAACAGCGCCACGGTTCTCTCTCCGTCCGG
>JAQSXN010000434.1 GCA_029256665.1 Paenibacillus sp. | reverse complement strand
GGCGGAGCCGTCCTGCTTAACGAGAGCGACGTTAGCGCGCTGACTATCCAAGCCGACGACGTCACGTTGTCGGGGCTCGTTATTAGAGATGAGGCCTTGAAGGAGCGAGCAACGGTCACGGTCGCCGGTCACCGGGCGATCATCGAAGATTTGAAGATCGCTACGGGAGCGGACGGCATAGCGGCAAAGGACGCCGACGATGGGATCGTGCGCCGTTCCGAGATCGACTGGATTCCCGAAGGCGTCACGATGGCGAGCAAGGGAAACGGCATCGACCTTTATAATTCCCATCGATGGCGAATGGAGGACAACATCATCCGCGACGTACACGACGGGATTTATATGGAGCAGAGCGACGACGGCAGCGTCATCGGCAACCGGATCGAGCGTTCGCGCTACGGCATTCATTGCATGTATACGGCAAGGAGCCTCCTGCGCGATAACGAAGGCCATGCCAACGTGACGGGGGCGATGGTGATGACGGCCCGCGAGGCCGAGGTGACGGGCAACGTGTTCACCAAGCAAAACGAGAATGTGCATTCGCAAGGCATCTTGTTGTTTGATGCGCATGATTCCCTTTTCGAGAGCAACGTCGTGGAGGGCAATCGAGCTGGGTTGTACGTCGAGGAATCTACCGGCAACCGATTCATGAACAACCGGGTTGCATACAACTTTGTCGGGCTTCAGTTGCTGAACGCGGAGAAAAATGTCTTTGCCGGCAATTTGTTTCAAGGGAACGTGGCGGATGCCGAGGCGAGAGGCAGCAGCGACAACGACATCTCCGGCAACTATTGGGACGGACACAGCGGGATCGACGCGGACGGCGACGGCTACAGCGACATGACCTATGCGATTAATCCCTTTTTTCAAGGGCTGACGCAGAAGCGGGCGGCGTTTCAATTATTGTTCCAATCGCCGGGCATGGCGTTTCTCGAGGGTCTGTATGGGACCAATCGGGACGACTGGTCGACGGACAGCAAGCCGTTAATGGCTCCCCCTCTCGATGATGCTTCTTCAGGGAGCAGCGACGATGCGCAAGCGACCGTCTACATCAGTCTGGCTCTGCTTGCCTTGGTCGTTACGGTTTTGTACAAGAACAGGAGGAGATTGCAATGAGAAAAAAGACGGGTTGGTTGGCTGTTGTTATGGCGGCGATGTTCGCATTGGCGGCATGCGGAGGCGAGAAGTACGAGGCTCAAGCGATTAACGAAGAAACGGATATTTGCGTCATCTGCAAAATGGCGATTAAGGACGATCAATATGCTACGCAGATCGTAACCAAGGACGGCCAGTCTCTTAAATTCGACGATATCGGCTGCTTGAACACCTGGAAAACGGAAAACGGGACGGACACGATCGGCGCCGCTTTCGTTCGCGATTATGACACGAAGCAGTGGCTGCGTTACGAGAAAGCTTACTACGCTTACGATCCAACCTATCAGACGCCGATGGCGTACGGCATTGTATCGTTCGAGAAACAAGAGGACGCCGAGGCGTTTATCGCCGAACAAGGCAAGGGCACGCTCATGACGGCGGACGATTTGGCTAGCCATACTTGGAAGGTTAATATGGAAATGATGAATACGGACGGCCACGGCCATTCGCACGGGCATGACGGCGCGGAAGCAGAGGGCCACGGAGACGCCCACAAGGAAGACGCGCACGGAGATGCGCATGAGGATGTTCAGAAGGAAGATGCTCATAAGGAAGCTCATAAGGAAGAAGCGCATAGCGCATGAGCCTAGCGATCCTTGTTGCCGCAAGAGAGTTGAAGATCGGATTTCGTAATCCATGGGCTTACACGTTCATGGCCCTCTTTACTCTATTTATGTTCAGTCTGCTGCTCATCAACCTGCAAGGCTATGTAACCGGCTATTCCGGCATGACCGGGACGATGCTGAACTTAGCCCTTTACTTGCTGCCCTTAATGGCGCTTATGCTGGGCTCCTTTTCTCTGACTGGAGATAAGGAGGAGGGAAACTGGGAGCTTCTGTCCACTTACGCGTTAAGCACCGGAGCTTACATGATAGGCAAATATGCCGGAATTTCGATCGTCATGCTCTCGATCGTCGCCGCGGGCTTCGGGTTGTCGGGGATGGTCGGTTCCCTCTTAGGAGGCGGCTTCGGCGTTTCGGCATTTTTGACGCTGCTATTGTTTGCCGCGCTTTTGTCGTTTTTCTTCCTGGCGATCGCGACGCTTATCGGGACCCTCGCCAGCAATCGATGGCAGGCGCTTACCGCGGCGGTCGGGGTATGGTTTTTCGCTATCATAGCCTGGCCCGCTCTGTTGATCGCTGCTTTGGGCATGCTGCCCTGTCCGAGGATTAAGTCGGCCGTGACGGTTGCTGTTTTCCTTAACCCGGCAGAGCTGACAAGGCTGTTCACGGTCGTCAAGCTCGGCGGAGGCTCGACGCTTGGACCGGAATATTACAAGTGGGTCGACTGGATTCAGCAGCCGTGGGGGAGCGCGGCTTTCCTTGGGATGGCGTTGCTATGGATCGCCGTCGTTTTAGTCGCGGCGCATGTGATATGGGAAAGGAGGCGAGGGCGTGTCTGACGCGTTCGTAAAGCTGGATGCCGTTCACAAGTCTTATAAGGGCAAGACGGTCATTGAATCCATCAGCTTGGAGATCGCTCCCGGAACGGCGGTAGCGTTGTGCGGCGGCAACGGCGCCGGCAAAAGCACGCTGCTGCGGATGCTCGCCGGCATCATGCTGCCTACCAAAGGCACGATTACCGTGGACGGCGTCCGGTGGAGCGTAAATCGGCAAGCTTATGCGGACAAGATCGGATACATGCCGGATGATTATCGGTTCAGTCCGGGGCTGACGGCCATGGAAACGATGCTGTTCTGGGCTCGTCTGCGAGGTCTGGGCAAGGAGCGGGCGGCCGAGGCTTTGGCGCTCGTCGGCTTGTCCGATGCGGGCAAGGAGCCGGTAGCCTCGTTCTCCAAGGGGATGCGACAGCGTGTCCTGTTCGCCCAGGCGCTGCTCGCCAAGCCTCCGTTGATTATTATGGACGAGCCTACGAACGGACTGGATCCCTATTGGATGGAATCGTTTGTTTCGCTAGTCAAGGGGGCGGTGGCTGAGGGGAGCACGGTCTTGTTCTCGACGCATCAGCTGCCCATCGCCGAAGCCTTGGCGGAACGGATCGTGTTCCTGCAAGGCGGCGGCATCGTGCTGGACGGTCGGGCAGACGAGATCCGAAGCTCGCGCGGCGCGGAAGGGCTGCAGCATCTTTTCGGCGAGCTGTTCGGACTGGCGGGGAGCCGTTTGACGTAGAGGGCTGGCGCGCCATAGTCTTGTAAACGACTATGGCACCTTAAGAGCATAGAAAGTCCTCTATAGACGTTGTAAACGCCTTTGGCAACTCGATAAATCAGAGATAGCCTTCATAGTCTTTAAAACCGACTAAATAAAGGAGAAACCCACCATTTAATAAAGCGACGGGTTTCTCTTTTGCTTTTTAAGGAGTGCCCTCGCATTGGAGGTTGCGCGACAAATGTAGCTTAAAAATGAGTTTCATTCCCCTCGCATAACAGGTCTGGCACTCAATGATGGTCATGTCCGGCCGAGCCCCCGCCCGACGTTCCGCTTTGAGCTTCCTGAGCTTCCAGCGCAGCCAATTGGAGCACGGCGTCTTCTCCGATCGCGAATCGTTTGGCCGGCATAACCTCCAGAGCGCCGGATTTCACCCAACCTCGTATGACGTATATCCCCTCAACCTCAAATCGATATTCCGCGCTATATGTTCCTTCCTTCGTTTGGACGCCTTCCATCGTATGGGAGCGGTCGCGCCGACCTTCCGGCCAGATCTCAAAACGAATGCTGTCCGCGTCAACGTGCTTGCCGTTCTGTTCCAGAACGACGCTAAACGTTTCGCTTTCATGCAGCGTCAATTGCCCGGGAATTTGCAAATCCGCGCTTAGATGGGGCAGTATTCCGTTCTCGTCCGCAACACCGGTTTGGGCGGTGCAGGCGCCGAGCAGGAGCGATGCCAAGATCGCCGCCGCCGCGCATAGGGGACGACTTATTGAATGCTTCGGCATTTCAATGACTCCTTTCTGTTGTGTGCGGTTATGCCGAGAACCAAGCCCTCAGCGGTTTGATATGGCGAATGATCAACCAATCAAGCAAAAGTACCGCAATAATGGATAAGCCGACCAAAGGCATTAACGCTCCAAATATAAGCATGATCAGAAGCACGCCTATCGTGATCCGATGGTCTTTGACGCGCGCAGGCGCGCCAAGCTTGCCTCCCGGCTTCCGTTTGCGCCACATGACGAACGAGCTGACGGCCATCAGAATGACGCCCAATGCCGTA
>JAQSXN010000433.1 GCA_029256665.1 Paenibacillus sp. | reverse complement strand
GCAGCAGGCGGTCCAGCCACTTCGGCAGCCACCAGGCTTTGTCGCCAAAGAGGGCCATGACGGCCGGCACGAGCGCCATCCGGACGAAGAACGCGTCGATGAGAATGCCGAGCGCGAGCGCGAAGCCGATTTGTTTGATCATAATGTCATGCGTCAACACGAAGCCGGCGAATACGGCGACCATAATGACGGCCGCCGCCACGACGACGCGGCTGGCTTGATCGTAGCCATGGATAACGCTCGCGCTGCCGCGATGTCCGTGCACGTACGATTCGCGCATGGAGGAGACGAGGAACACTTGGTAGTCCATCGCGAGTCCATATAGGATACCCGTGACGAGAATCGGGATAAAGCTCATCAGCGGGCCGCCGGTATCGACGCCGAACAGGTTGCTGGCCCAGCCCCACTGGAACACGGCGGTCGTAATGCCGAACGTTGCGAGAACGCTGAGCAGGAAGCCGACCGTAGCTTTGATAGGAACGAGAATCGAACGGAATACGAGCAGCAGAATGATCAGCGATAAAATAACGATGACGCCGATATAAGTCGGGAATACTTCCGCGAGCCTGGACGACATGTCAATGTTGATCGCGGTGAAGCCCGTTACGCCGAGGTTCACGCCATAGGTGTCGGCGATGGCCGAATCGGCCGACCGAAGCTCCTCTACGAGATCCTTGGTCGCGCTGTCCGTTGGACCCGTTGTCGGGATCAGGCTAAGGATGGCAATGTTGCCTTCCGCGTTCATGCCGACAGGTGTTACGACGGATACGCTCTCGTTTTTCTGAATTTCCTGCACGATGCCGCCGAGCGTCTCCGGAGCGATGCCGGCTGATGCGTCTTTGGGTTCGGCGACGATGAGCAGCGGTCCGTTAAACCCTTCGCCGAAGCCCGCTGATATCGCGTCGTAGCTTTGACGGGCCGACGTATCCAGATTGGCGCTGGCTCCGGACGGGATGCCGAGCTCCATCTTGGCAGCGGGAATCGCCGCAACGCCCAGGATTGCGATAACCGCGATGATGACCGGCCAGCGGAGCTTCACGATGCCTTTGACCCAAACATCCGCGACGCCATGCTGTTTGCCCGTGGATTTGGAGCGTTGTTTCGCGCGCGCCTTGTCGGAGCAGATCCGCTCGCCGACCAGTCCAAGCAGCGCCGGAAGCAGCGTGAGCGCGATAAGCACGCTCAGGAACACGGTAACAGAAGCCACGATCGCCATCATGCTAAGGAAGGAAATGCCGATAACCAGCAAGCCGCACAGCGCGATAATGACCGTCAGGCCCGCGAAAAACACGGCGCTGCCGGCTGTGCCGACCGCCCGGCCAACGGCTTCGCGCGCCGTCAGTCCTTGATCGAAGATAAGCCGGCGCTGCCGGTTCACGATAAAGAGCGAGTAGTCGATGCCGACCGCGAGGCCGATCATCAGCGCCAAGACGGGAGTGAACGACGTCATCGTAACGAAGGTGGAGAAGGCAAACGCTCCGCCGACGCCGATTCCGACGCCGAATAGCGCGGTTACGATCGGCAAGCCCGCCGCAACGAGGGAGCCAAGCGTCATGACAAGGACGACGGCCGCGATAAGAAGGCCGAATACTTCGTTAATGCCGATTGGCACCTCCACGGCTTTGAGCGAGTCGCTCGGAAGCGCGGTTACGCCGCTGCCGTCCACGGATTCGGTGACGGCTTCCACGACGGAATCCGTAACGCCTGCGGGCAGCGAGTTCTGTTGCACGGTGAACTGGAATTGGAATAGCGCGATGCTGCCGTCGGTCGCGATAAGCACGCCCGGTACGGGCATGCCGTCGACCATCAGCGGCATGTACGGCGGCAGCTCCGTGTCTGCCGGAGCTGTTGCGCCGGCGTTGACGGCGTCAGTTGCTGCGCCAGCGCCTGCGGCAGAGCCGTCAGCGGCGTTAGCGCCTTGGCCGTTGCCGGCCTGCGCGCCTTGCGCGGCTTGCCCCGCGCCCAGATCTGCTCCCGCGGCTGCCGCCAGCTCTGCGGGGTTAATAATGTAGTCAAGCTCGTATACTTTGTTAACGGCTTCGGTAATCGTTTGTATGCGTTCCGGCGTATCCAGCCGGTCGCCTTGCGGCGCGGTGAAGAGCACGCTCGCTTGTCCGCCGGATGCTTCCGGGAGCTCTTGCTCCAGCTTATCGAGCACCTTTTGCGACTCGGTGCCTTCGATTTTCATCTCCGAGCTGACGCTCATGCCGTTGATGCCGAGCATGGCGGCTACGATGCCGATGACGAGAATCCAGGCCGCGATAAAAGCCCATGGTTTGTTGTACGCGGATTTGCCGATTCGATACAATAATTTGGACATGCTGAGTATGTCTCTCCTTTAAATGTCGGGTTTGTAGCGGGCGAGTCCGGTTTGTAGCTGCCTTAGTCCAGGCGGACTCGTCTTCATTGGAAGTTTAACGGACTACAGAGCCGTTATTGACGTCCAATCATCGTTTTGAAAATCCTAACGGACACAGCGGGCGTTATTCGGTCAAACAGCGGCCGTTGTCACCAGTTTGGGGGGCTTTAAAGTCCGTGGTGTCCGTTACATTTTGGAAATCCCGTTTCTGGCGAGATAGAGGCCCTGTTGTCCGTTAGCGCGAGCTTGCCGCGAGTTACCGCGAGTTTGTCCCGAGCCTGTCCCAAGTTCCCACGAGCTTCCCCGAGTTTACCTCGAACCTGCCCCGGGTTTGCCGCGAGTTGCCCCGAGTTTGCCCCGATCCTGCCCGAAAGCAAGCTAAAAGCCCTTCCTCAACCGTACGAAGACGGATTCGAAATAGCTTTCGAACGTTGCGGCGCCCGGATCCTCGTCCGGCGATTCGCCGGGGAGCGTAACCCGAAACGTGCCATCCAGCAGCGGCACGAGCGTCGAACATACCGAGCCGGCGAGCAAGTAGGTGTAGTCCTGCGGATGCGTCTCCCGGTACAGCTCGGTCAAGAGCTGTTGGACTTCGCCTTGCAAGTGGTGGATGGCGCTTAGCGTATAAGGCTTGAGGTTCGGGTAACTCTTCGACATCGTGAATAGCTGCTTCATCCTTCGAAGCGACTCCTCCGCAAGCTGCATCTTCACGAATTGGTACATAGCATCAATGGGCGAGGTCGTGTCGGGCATCCGGTGCAGCACCTCAAAAAATTCATCGACGTCGTGGTACGGCACCGAAGCCGTGGCTACGGCCTCTTCCTTGCACGAGAAGTGGTTGGCGAACGTCCGCCTGGAATAACCGGCCCGCTGCACGATGTCCTCGACGACGAAGCCGTCCATCCCGCGCTCCAGCGCGAGCTGGAAAGCCGCTTCGGCTAACGCGTGCGCGGTCGCTTCTTTTTTGATTTCGCGCAGGTTTGATTTGTTCATGGTTCGTCACCTCCAGAGCGCGCGCCATTCATTTTCAAGACTGTTTTCAATATAGCATTCATATTGCCCGATGGGCAATGTTGCACAATGGGCAATTTCGTGAATATATTGTGAACGTTTGATCATATCGTTGCGTCTTGCCATAGTCGCAAGAAAGTTTGGATCCGGCCGACGATCCCCGTATAATGGAAACAAAAGTAGGGTAGCCGATAAGTCATGACGGAAGGGCAGGCGAGAGACATGCACGAGAAAATCCTGGTCATCGAAGACGAAAAAACGATTGCCGAAGCGATCGCGTACGCTCTACGGCGCGAGGGCTACGAGGTCGAGACGATCCATGACGGGGAGCAGGCCGTGCGAAGGCTTAACGAAACGCGTCCGGATGCCATCATTCTCGACGTCATGCTGCCCGGCCTGGACGGCTACGGCATCCTCAAGAAGCTGCAGGACAAAGGGCGCCTCGGCGTCATTATGCTGACGGCCAAAGAAGACATCGTGAACAAGGTGCTGGGCCTCGAGCTTGGCGCCGACGATTATATGACCAAGCCGTTCGACATGCGGGAGCTGCTCGCGCGGCTTAAGTCGCTATTGCGGCGGATACAGGCTGCCGGAGAGAAGGCGGAGCCGGATATCCTTTCCCTTGGCGGAGTAACGATTCATCTCGGCAAAAGAACGATAGTCGCGGGCGAGCGGAAGCTGGAGCTTACCCCCAAGGAATTCGATCTCATGGCGCTGCTGGCTTCGAATCCCGAGAGAGTGTATACGCGGGAACAGCTGCTCGATTCCGTATGGGGGATGGACTATTTCGGCGGGACGCGCACGGTCGACATTCATATTCAGCGCCTGAGGAAGAAGCTGGGACCGGACTACGGCGAGACGCTCCAAACCGTGCACGGCATCGGCTACAAGGCGGCGAAGACCCCATGAAGGTCAGCATTAAACTGAAATTCAGCTTGTTCCTGGCCGCGCTGCTGCTCCTCACCGTGTTCGTGCTTAGCATGCTTGTCCTGCAAGGCA
>JAQSXN010000432.1 GCA_029256665.1 Paenibacillus sp. | reverse complement strand
AGGCGTCTCGGAGGGTCGTTTCGATCCGGAAGGTTTGACTACTAGGGCGCAGGCCGCGGTTGTTCTCAAGCGACTGCTGGTCAAATTGGAGAAGTAGACAGGAAAAATAGCGGTGCAGGGGAGAAGAACCCTGCACCGCTATTTGGTTGAATTCGGTCTGTATTATTCGCTTAAAGGAGTGTCAAAGCTGAAGGATATCCAGCGAACGTGCTATGATGGGCGATAACATATGCCGAATGGAGGCGATACGGAATGTTGGCAAGGCTGGACCACTATTTGGAATATATCGGTTCGTTGACCGGGGAGAAGCTGACCAAAGAGCAGCTTCTCGTACCGGAGCTTCGGCTGGAGGAGCAAGGCCGAATGGCCATGTATTACGTGCCTTACGATTACGTGAACGAAAACGCGAAGCTCATGATTGTCGGCATTACTCCCGGCTTTACTCAGATGGAGATTGCCATTAGGGAAGCCCGGGATTGTCTGCTTGCAGGGGGGCCGATTACGGACATCGACCGCCGTGCCAAGCTGGCGGCAAGCTTCGCGGGGACGATGCGGGCCAATCTCGTTCAAATGCTGGACCGGATCGGAATCCCCGAGCTGCTTGGCGTCCGCGACGGCGGAGAGTTGTTCGGCGAGAAACGAGGGCTCATCCATACGACATCGGCCATCCGTTATCCCGTGTTCGTCGAGGGGCGGAATTACACGGGGCACGGGCCGTCTATCCTGCAATCCCCAATGATGGCTGCCTGCGCGAGATCGATTCTTCTGGAGGAGCTGGAGCGGGTCGACGATGCTTTGATTATTCCGCTCGGCAAGGCGGTGTCGGACGTATTGCGCGTTTTTGTGCAGGAGGGCAGACTGCGCCCGGAGCGATGTTTATTCGAATTTCCTCATCCCTCGGGCGCCAACGGTCATCGGTGGAAGCAACTGGAGACGCATAAGGAGGAGCTCGCGGCCCGGTCCGCCGAGTGGCTGGCGCGTCTTTGAGCGAAGCGAATTTCAACAATAACGACCATAATCATAGCGGTCGCCAAAAAAAGAAGCCGCCTGCCGGCGATGGGAAGCCTATTCGCGTTGAAGCGCTCCTATCGCCGGTTCAGGAGGCTTATTGCCCGTTCTCCCCGCCAAAATAAACGCCGCCCCGCAAATCGTTTACGAACTGCTGCAGCCATTCGTAATAACTGACGGCGTGCTTCAGCTTGCGCAGATCCTCGAGGCATAGATGCCGCTCCTCCTCCGTCGTGTCCAAGTTCAGGATGAGCTCGGAAAGGACGGGAATCGCCGACTGGACCGCGCCTAGCATGACATCGACTTCCCTTTGCAGCTTCGCGGTAAAGAAGGACTGGAACGCCTTGAAGAAGTCGGTCTCCGCCACGTATTGATCCTTGCGGTCGTCCTTCTCCTTCAGCTTCTCGACCATCTTGGATTCCGTGAGCGCCCTGACGGCGTAGCTCATGTTGCTTTTGCTCATGTTCATGCTCTGCCGCATCTCCTCGAGCGTCATGGGCCGGTCCTCGAAAAACATAATCCCGTATAATTGACCGAACGTGTAATTGACGCCGTACAAGTCCATCGTCTCCGCGATGGCATCGATCACCTGCGCCCGCAGCTCCTCGCGGCGCGACAGCGGTTCCTTCATTTCTCCATACGTAGCTTTTCTCATGAGCATTCCTCCGCGCTCCACCGGATGAAGCCCGTCAGCGAGCTTGCCCGGTTTACATATTCTTTATGGCGAATTAACGTAGTTCTAACCATACGAAAACAAAATGAACGTACAATAATTTTTGTACAGAAGAGCAAGAACAACGAAATTACTTCATATTCTATCACATGTTCAAGTTTTTTTGTTCACAACAAAAAAGTTGGATGGGGAGAAAGACGATGAGTCACAACCGAAATTGGAGGGTGAAATGAGCACGAAGCAAACCGTTAACGATTTGAAGGCTTTTCTGTTCACGTTGCCCGCGATGATCCCGCTCACGGTGTTCTGGTTTATTCCGCTGGGTTACGTCGTGTACTTGAGCTTTATGGAGTGGGACTTCATGAGTCCCGAAAAATTGTTTGTCGGCGTAGACAATTATCGGTATCTGTTCGAGAATCCGGCTTTCTACCAGTCGCTGAGAGTAACGCTCTGGTTCTGCCTCGGCAGCGTCCTCCCCAGCATGGCGATCGGGCTGCTGCTGGCGATCGCGCTAAGCGGCAAGCTGAAGGGCGGCTCCGTCTACCGGACGATGATGTTCGCCCCGTGGGTGACGCCTACGGTCGCGGTATCCATCGTGTGGTCCTGGATCTACGAGCCGGAGGTCGGACTCGCCAACAGCGCGCTGAACCTTCTGGGCCTGGAGGGCGTGAAGTGGCTGCAGGATCCCGCTTGGGCGCTGGTCGGCATCTTGATCATGACCGTATGGAAGTCCGCGGGCTGGTGCATGATCTTCTATCTGGTCGCCATCGGCAGCGTGCCGAAGGATCAGCTGGAGGCCGCGGAGCTGGACGGGGCGAATCGGTTGCAGAGATTCGTCCGCGTGACGTTGCCGCTGATCTCCCCCACGACGTTTTTTCTCGTCATTGTGCAGTTGGTAGCGGCGATTCAGACTTACGATCAAATCAATATTTTGACCCAGGGGGGTCCATCGGGTTCTACCCGCACGCTGCTCTATCTGTACTATCAGTCGGCCTTCACTTCGTTCCAGATCGGGGAGGCGTCCGCCGTCGCCATTACGATCATCCTGGGCTGCGCCGGCTTGTCGCTGATCTCGTTTATCGCTGGCAGGAAGACGGTCCACTATTAACAGAAAGTCCGAGGAGAGGAGAAGCAGCATGCGAATATCCGGAGCTTGGCTGACGCCCGTTCGCCACGTCCTGCTGGCGGCAAGCGCCATCCTGATGGCCTTTCCGTTCTACTGGCTCGTCATGAGCGCCTTGAAGACGAACGACGAAATATGGCAGTTTCCGCCGGCGTTATGGCCTAAGGACCCTCTGTGGGGGAATTTCGCCGAAGCGTGGCAGGCGGCGCCGTTCGCGCAATATTTGTTCAACAGCGTGTTCGTGGCCAGCATGATCGTCATCATTCAGTTCGTCAATTCCGCCATGATGGGTTACGCCTTGACGCATATGAAATTCAGGCTTAAAGGCGCGATGACCGCCATGGTGTTAGTCTGCTACATGATTCCCGCCACGGCCGTCTATCTGCCGGGGTATGTCATATTAGGCAATCTGGGGCTGATCGACTCCTATGCCGGTCTGATTCTTACCAACAGCGTCAGCGTTT
This sequence comes from Paenibacillus sp., assembly GCA_029256665.1. Classification (GTDB taxonomy): domain Bacteria; phylum Bacillota; class Bacilli; order Paenibacillales; family Paenibacillaceae; genus Pristimantibacillus. The sequence goes on along the minus strand of JAQSXN010000432.1, from coordinate 1,107 downwards.
TCTCGATTTTTCTGATCAGACAAGCCTTCCTCCAAGTGAACCATGAGCTGATCGAGGCCGGCGCGATCGACGGAGCGTCGCATATGCGCATTCTGTGGACGATCCTCGTGCCGCTGACGCGCTCCTCCTTCGCCGTTCTCGCGCTCATTACGTTCATCGACCAGTACAACAATTATTTCTGGCCGATGCTCATCACGCAAAGCCCGCATCTGCAGCTGGTATCCGCGGGACTCCGCAGCTTCTTCGTGGAAGGAGGTGCCTACGGGCTCAAGTGGCCGCTCATCATGGCGGCCAGCGCGTTCACGATCGCGCCGCTGCTCGTGTTATTCGGATTGACGCAGAAGCTGATCATTCAGAGCGTCAATCTGGCCGCCGGTTCCAGCAAGGGGTAGGCAAGTTCACGGCAATGAGGTTCTCGATCAATCCATGATTGTTATATCCGAAGGGAGAATGAACGAAGATGATGAATTATAAAAGATGGATGTCCGGCGTAACGCTGGCATCGCTGTTAGTCGTGTCGGCTTGCGGCACGAACGGGAATGCGGAGGGTAATGCGGGAGCCGGGGAGTCGGCTACCCCCGCGAACGGAACCGTGACGAACGCGCCGGCCGCGGCGGAGCCCGTCACTATCGAGTTCTGGTACGGCCTTGGGGGCAAGCTCGGCGAGAACATGCAGGTGCTGATCGACAAATTCAACGCTTCGCAGAAGGAAGTCATCGTGAAGCCGGTCGTGCAGGCTGACTACTCCGAGACGGAGAAGAAGCTGCAGGCGGCCATCGCGTCCGGCAATGTTCCGGCGGCGGTGCTGTCCTCCAACGTCGATTGGGCGCGCAAGGGCTACTATGCCCCGATCGACGAGCTGATTGCCGGACAAGCGGATTTCAACAAGGATGACATCGTTCCTACGTTCCTTCAGCAAGGCGAAGTGGATGGCCAAATGTATTTCCTTCCGATGTACGGCACGACGCAAGTGATGTACTACCGCAAGGACGCGCTGGAGAAACACGGCATCAAGGCGGAAAATCTGACGACATGGGAAGCGCTGGCGGACGCCGCGGCGCAGATGACGGTGAAGGAAGGCGGCAAAACGACGTTCTACGGCTGGGA
>JAQSXN010000431.1 GCA_029256665.1 Paenibacillus sp. | reverse complement strand
CTGTTCGTTAGCGGCGTTAAATTCTTCAATCATCTGCGTGCCGCCCTCCGACTTCCAGCGGTCCACTTCCTTGTCGAAGCCTGCCTCGTCGATCGAGCCCAGCATGTAGTTGTACGTGGCGTCGGTAATGATCTGCGCGAGACGGTCCTTATGTTTCGTGAACGTATCGGAGTCCAGCGTTATCGTCGGGTCTGACACGACATACGAATCGTTGTCCGCGAACAAGTTCTGCGCCTTCTGCATCGGCGCGTAATCATAACGCCCTTCCAGCCGTCCGTTCGTCGCCGGATCGCCTACCTCGATCGTATTATAAGGCTTGACGTCGCGGTCGATCTTGGCCTGATCGGATACCGGCACCGCTTTGCCGTCGGCGACGGTATAATGCTCGCTTTCGATACCCCAATACAACAGATTCGCGATTTCCGGACTCATCAGGCCGTCCATAAACGCTAGCACTTGCTTAAGCTCATCCTCGGATTTGATCGCCGATTTCGGGAACAGATACGGGTGGTTGAAGCCCGGTCCGGAGAATACGGTAAACTCGCCGCTTGCGCCCTTCACCTGATTATGCACGTCGAGCTTGGCGTCCGGCTGCACCTGTGACAGACCGGTGTACAGCTGCTGCACGTCGCACATACATCCGATGTACACGCCGGCCTTGCCGCTGCTGATCATATTCTGCTGATCGGTCTTGCTCGTCACCGGGAAGTCCGAATTGATGTAGCCGTTTTCGCGAAGCTTCTTGAAGAAGTTCATCGTTTCTTTGTATTGCGGGAACATGAAGGCAGGAGCCAGCTTCCCTTCAAGCACGCCCCACTCGTTCGGGGTTCCGTTCCACGAAGCAACCGTCTTGAAGGCGCCCGAAGCCAAATCGCCTCGATCGGCCAGGCCCAGCGTATCCTTCTGACCGTTGCCGTCGGGATCCTCGTTCGTAAACTTCTCGATCATGGCGTACAATTCGTCCAGCGTCTGCGGCGCGGAAAGACCCAGCTTTTCCGCCCAATCCTGACGGTAGATCATGCCCTGGCGGGAGAGCGGACGCCCTTGATACAGCGCGTACAGATTGCCGTCCACCTTCGTGTTGTTCAGTACTTCCGGCTTCAGTTTCTTCAGGTTCTCATATTGATCGATGTAAGACGTAATATCCCAGAACTGCCCGTCCCGGATTGCCTCTCTGTTTGCACCCGTGATGGAGATGTTGACGATGTCCGTCAGACTGCCTGTCGCCGATGCCGCATTCATCCGGTCCTGGAAGGTCGATGCCGGGATCCACTGGATGTCCAGTTCGACGTTCAGCTTCTCTTCAATGAGCTGCTCGATCTTCGGATCCGGCGTCTCTGCCATATGCAGCGGCGTCATAATGGAGATTTTGGCCGGCGCGCCTTGTCCTTCCGTCCCTTCAGTTCCCGCGTTGTTGCCGCCCCCCGTTGAATCGTTGCCGTTACTGTTGCCGCATGCGCTAACAAGCAGCGTCAGTGCCATAAACATGCCGATTGCAACTCTTCGCTTCACGCTTCTTCAACTCCTCGATCTGTAGTAGTTGTTGCTCCATCATCGTAAGCCGCCGGGAGGCGTATCGCCTATACTCATATCGCCAGTTCCCTTGCCGCGCAAGGGATTGCAGGGCATTCCAATGAAATGATTATGCGGGATATGCCGCCTCTCGTTTACTTGCCCCCGTATTGCGAGCGGTATTGACCCGGCGTCATCTCCTCCTGCTTGCGGAAGGCCCGGATAAAATTATGGGAGTTGTTGTACTTGAGCCGCTCGGCGATATCCTTGACGGTCATATCCGTCTCCGTCAGCCACTGCTTGGCGATCTGCAGCCGGTAGCCCGCCAGATACTCGCTGAACGTATGGCCGGTTTCCTTCTTGAAGACGCTGCTGAGATAGCTGGCATTATAATGCAGGCGCGCGGCGCAATCCTCCAGCGTGAACTCCGATTCGTACTCATTCCGAATCAAATCGATAATGCGCTCCGACAGCTTCTGATCCTGCGAGCTGCGACGCTCGCCGAATTGACGGAGCATCGGCAGCACCAGCTTCTCCTTGAACCACTCCTCGATTTCCTCGCTGACATGAAGCGCCAGAACTTCCTCGTACAGCGACATCCGATATGCGCCGCTCTTGCCAAGCGTGATTCCCTCTTCCTGGGCAAGCAGCAGAATGCGGTTGAGCAGCCGCATCAGCGACAACTGGTAATGATCCGGCAGCTCGATCTGGTGGATCGCATCCGACATCCAGCCGCGCAGCAGCGTCAGCGCCTCCTCTTGCTCCGCAAGCTTGATCGCCTGCACCAAATCATGCTCCGTCCGGGCCGGATACTCCGCAATGATCGAGGATTTGCCCGCATTCAGGCTGCCGTACGGCACGATAATCCCCTTGCCGAGCCGAATGCGGTACGTCAGCGCCTCCAGCGCTTCCTCGTAAGCGCGCGCGGCATGCTTCATTTCGAGGAAGATGCCGCTGATGCCGATGCTGGCCGACAACCCGAGATAACGGGCGATCAGATCCTTGAGCTTCTCCGTCAACCGGTAGATATGCTCATCTACGGCCTCTCGCCCTTCGCCCTCGTAGCCCGTCACCACGACGACGGAACGGTCCATCAGCAGGACGGGAAGCCGCTGTTCCTTCGGCACGACTTCCTCCGTCATGTTGAACACGGCGAATAGCAGCAGCTCCAGATCCTTGGATTCGTAATGCGTATTCTCCAGCGTATCTACCTGGATGGCGAGAACCGCCATATGCTCCCATTCGCGGCTCAGTCCGAAATGCTCCAGCTTCTCTCGAATTTCCGTCTCCTTCAGGCTGCCGCTGAGCATGCGGTGCAGGAACAGCGCGCCGACCTGCTGGGCTTGGCTGCGCATCTCGTTCTCCAGCTTGGAGTTGGAGTTGAACAGCTGCTTGATATGATCCTCGATGACCTGGACCTCGTTGCGCGGCGAGGATTCGCTGCCTCTGCCGCCTTCGATCGCCGTAACCAGACGATTGAGCGGCCTATACAGCTTGTTCGTGGACAACCAGACGATGCCGAAGCACAGGAGCAGGATGAAGAGGCTGACCGCCAGCGTAAACCAGCCGATCTGCCGCGATTCCTCCGTCAATTGATCGATGGATACGACAGACATATACGTCCAATCGTTAAATTCGGATTTCATGTACGTTACCGTATATGGACGGCCGTCCAGCTCCGCATGCATTTGCCCGGACGCGTCCGTCATCGCCAATTGCGCCTCGGCAACGGGATGCCCGGAGAGCGGTTTGCCGATCATCGTTCTGTCCTTGTGCAGAATAATTTGCCCTTCATCGTCCACCACGAGAATTTCTTCTTGACCCTCTTCGTCCGTGATCAGATCCGTAATGCTGCAAGCAGGTATATTCGCGATGGCCAGCGCGTATTTGTGAATCGTAATATGGGGCAGTTGCTTAACCAGGCTAATCATATAGGGACAGCTTCGGGTCGAGATGGGATCCTTGTAGTCGCTTTTGGCCACAAGCTGCCAAGAGGTATGCGGAGCCAATTCGAATTTCGCAAGGTATGCCGCTTCGTCGGGATGCTCGTCCAGCCGCTTGACGCCCGAATTTTTGATCAGCCAATTGCGCTGCTTGTTGACGATGATGACATCCTCCACCTTCGTGTCAAAGGACTGCAGGTGGGTAATCTCGCCCTTGAGATTGTTGTAGAGCTGGAAGCTGGGCGCCTCCATCTCGCTGTACATCGCATCCTCCATAACGTGGGATTCCGAGAGATTCGTCAGCGTATGCTCCACCGTCTTCAGCACCTGCTCGATGCTCGCGTTCAATTGGCTAAGGTATTGAATCTCGGCCTGATTGACCCGCTCCTGTACTTGCTTGGAGGATTGAATATAGGCGAATAGCCCGATCGCGGCGACGGGCAGGATACTGAGTACGCTACCAAGAAGAATCATTTTTTTCAGCAAGCTTTTATTGCGCATGATGCCGGCAACCTTTCCGCTAACCATGATTACTTTCATTATAGTCATGTGTCGTTCGGACAGGCAACGATTGGCGGTTGATAGATTCTTTCATTTTTCTTTCATGCCCCCGTGATAGAATAACATAATGGGTTATTTAAACTAGGATTTGAAGAGGAGCGTGTTGTACCTTGTTGTCGGCCCGAATGCGAAAATGTCACTATTTATTATTGATTATGGTTCTGCTAGTCGGCTTATGGGTTCCCTATGGCGGCCATGCGGCCGATGCGGCAGGCTCGGAGAGAGAGAACCACGGCTTTACGCAAATTGCTTCGGGACGAACCTTCGGCCTCGGGCTGAAAGCGGATGGGACGGTTGTTGGCTGGGGAGATAACATGAATGGTGCAATTACCGTACCTGAGGGATTAAGCGGGGTCTCGGCGATC
>JAQSXN010000430.1 GCA_029256665.1 Paenibacillus sp. | reverse complement strand
CGGACGGCGTCCGCCTTAAGCGCAAGATGGCGGCCCAGCGTCTCCTTGTCCGGCACCTTGAACTTCGCGCCTTTGCCGTACACGGCTTCGTCCGAAGGCACGCCGGTGAGTCCGAATCGCTCGTTGATCGCGCTAAGCGACAACTGCGTATCCGTCGGATTGAGCAGGTACGCGGCAAGCTGAATATCGAAAGCCGCTCCGCCGAGTCCGATTCCTTGCCAGCTCAGCGTCAGCTCGCATTTGTGCAGGTCGAAGCCGTACTTGGGCCGCTCCTCCGACGCCAGCCAATCTCGGAGCTTTGATGCGAACGGCTTGCCCAGCGCGTCTCGCGGCACGACGAACACTTCATCCTCCAAGGAGACCGACAATCCGAGCAGCACCGCGTGATGGGGGTTCTCTCCGATCGCCTCTATGTACAAGCCGTGTTTGTCCGATGCTTCCAATCGGTCCAAGAGACGGTCGATCGCGCCGGCATCCGTCTCTCCGTATATCGCGGTTACGTTTAGCTCGGCAGCGGCGGCCTGAGCGGCGGATTCGCTGGCTCCGCTCTCGGATGCCAGATCCAGCCGCTCGAGCAGCGACTTGAATTCCAGCTTGCGCAGGGATTCTCCAAGCTTCGCGTTATCGTACCCGCTCCAGCGAATCTCTTCCGCGTCCCTGTCCAGCGGCACCTCGCGGAAGATCGTCGCCAGCTTCTTGCTCATGACGGCGTCATTCTTGTGCGCCTCGATGTTTTCCTTCAGCTTGCCCTTAAGGGAGGACAAGTTGTCCAGCACGTTTTCTACGCTGCCGTATTCGTGCAGCAGCTTAAGCGCCGTTTTCTCTCCGACCCCCGGCACGCCAGGGATGTTATCGGACGTATCGCCCATCAGTCCCTTGAGGTCGATGATCTGAAGCGGCTCCAGCCCGTACCGTTCTCCGATCGCTTCCGGGGTATACCAGTCCACTTCGCTGACGCCCTTGCGGGTTACCGCAACCGTCACGCCAGGCGATGCCAATTGGAGCATGTCCTTATCGCCCGTTACGACGACGGTCTGCACGCCGCTTGCGTCGGCCAGCTTGGTCAGCGTGCCGATAATATCGTCGGCCTCGTAGCCGGACAGCTCGAACTGCGCGATGTTAAACGCCGAGATGAGCTCCTTGAGCACGGGAAATTGCTCCGAAAGCTCCGGCGGCGTCTTCTGCCTTCCGCCTTTATATTCGCTATACCCTTCGTGCCGAAACGTCACTTTGCCCGCGTCGAAGGCCACCAGCACATGCGTCGGCTTCTGCTCCTCCAGCATCTTGAGCAGCATCGTCGTAAAGCCGAACACCGCGTTCGTATGCTGCCCGGCCGAGTTCGTAAGCGGCGGCAATGCAAAAAAGGCCCGATAGGCGATACTGTTGCCATCGATCAACATCCATTTGTCCATAGGTTCGACAAGCACCTCGCTTCCAGCAATCAATAACTTGTCCTTATTATAACACAAAAAAAGGCATCCCAAAGGGGGCGCCTTCAAAGCTTGACGATTGATCTTGCTGCCGCGCCAAGGCTTCGCCGGACCGCCCTCTATTCGGGGAACGGCGCCGGACGCCCAAGCCAATAGCCTTGCGCGTAAGGAATGCCCATCTGAGCCAGCTTGTCCAATTCTTCGCCCGTTTCGATGCCTTCGGCAATCAATTCCGCGCCGATCTTGCCGGCCACTTCTTGCAAGGTGGTCAAGATATGTTCCTTGACGTCGTCGCAATGGATATGTTGGATGATGGAGCGGTCCACCTTCAAATAATCCGGTCTTAGCTCAACGATAGACTGAAGCGAGGAATAGCCGGCCCCGACATCGTCGATCGCGATCCGGTAGCCCTGGCTGCGGTAATGCTGCAGCGCTTTCTTGACGGAAGGATAATCTTCGATGGAGTTGCGCTCCGTAATTTCGAATACGACCTGATGCGGCGACAGATGATGCTCTTCAAGCAGGCTGATCGTCCGGCCCGGCGAGAACCGGGGATCCTCCATAATCTGTGCCATGACGTTGATAAACAGCTTCTGGTCGCTTCTGAGCTTCAAGCAGCCGTCGATGGCAAGCTCGCGCGCAAGCCGGTCGAGCCTGTACACCGCGCCGTTCTCCTCCGCGTAACGGAACAAATCCACGGGACCGCCGAACCAGGAGTTGACGGGCAGCCTGGTGAGCGATTCGTATCCGAAGGCATCGCCGCTTCTCAAGGAAATGATGGGCTGATATACGGGATAGATCAATCTCGATTCCACGAGCTCCTGAAAATAACGCCTTCGCTCGCTCTGCCCGGCTCCGCCTTCGGACTGGGCGTGCACGATGGCTTGCTTCATCGCCCGATAATAAACATCGTCGCCGACGCCTTCCGAATCGCAGGCTAAGGCGCCCAGACCGACGCGCAGCCGCCCCGTCGGGACAAGGCAAGCCTTGCGAGCCCGCTCCCTGCGGAAATCGTTTTCCAATCGGCTCGCTATGTCGAGCGCCAACTCGTGCAGCCCCTGCTCCGGTTGTTCTTCGCCCGAATGAAACAGGTACGAGATAAACAAATCGTTCGCCAGCCATTGATGATTGCGTTTCGCGACGGGCATGGGGACAAGCTCGGCGATGTGTCGCTCCGCGAATCCGTTCCAAGCTTGCCAGAGCTCGCGGGACGACTCCTTGCTCGACTTGTCGTGGAACTCGGCATGGTCCCACATCAGTCCGACGACGGCCAAATAAGGGGTGCGCCTCGCCCCGGCCGCCCGGTTATTCGTTCTGTAGCCTACTGCTTCGTGCTGTTCCATGAATACCTCACTTCTCTCTCGGCTGACTGTTGTCCCAAACACCTGCCACGCACACGCTGCCCGAAATCGATTTCGCGCGTTTCTTTAATCTAGCCGCGCATATCGATATGTCTTCGAGCGCCATTCCGCCGCTGCCGTCGCATTGCAGCATGGACAAGGACAAGGTGACGCCGCTCTGCTCACTCTTATGGCCTTGGTGGTTCTCCACCACGGTAATGTCCGTTCCCCCGTCAAAACGATGCACGCCTTCATCGCACGACTCGATCCGTCTTTCGCAGACGGAATCGACGCAGGAGGGATCGACGACTCCGATAAAGTCATCCCCGCCGATATGTCCGACGAAGGAATGACTGCCGCAGCTTGCAAATTCCGCTACCATTAAGTCGGCCAAGAAACGAATCAGCTCGTCCCCGCGGGCGAATCCGAAATAGTCGTTGAACCACTTGAAGTAGTCCAAATCCGCGTATACGACCGCGAACGGCTTCCGGCTCGCGATTCTTCGCGACAGCTCCGCTTCGATGCCCGCATTGCCCGGCAGGCCGGTAAGCGGACTGGCCGTGCGGGCTTCTTCGGTTCGCAACGCCGTCATGCACTCCAGGATGTCGCGAATGGTCGCCGCGCCGCTCACCCGTCCATCCTTTACCGTCACGACGATATCGTAGAGCTGCGAATCTTCCCTGGACATCGCAAGCTGCGACACCCGCTCGACCGGCGTATGCTCTTCTACGATGAGCGGATCCCGAATCATGATTTTTTCCACCGAACGGCTGCTGTAGAGCGCGTAACCGAATTGACCGGCAAGCTGCTGGTACAGCCTGTCCCTCATGATCACGCCGAGGGGACGACGATCCTTGACGACGATGGCGCCCTGTACGTTGGAATGCGTATCGAACAGCCGCGACACCTCGGATACTTTGGCATCGCTGTCGAACAGAGGCGCTTCGCTGGCTAACGAACCGATCGTATAGCTGCTCGCGCTCCCCGCGATCATCGGCGAGACTTCGGCAGGTTCGCGGCGAAGCGTCCTTCTTCCCCGGTTTCCCCGTTCCATCGCTTCCATCATACATCTGATCAATTCGGCTTCGGCCGCATCGCGCGACGGCTGCGTTATCATTTGGGCCGCTCCAAAGCCGGCTAGTACGGCCCCCCCGTATCCGAAGGGGCTTCCTGTGCTTCCCTCGGCCGAAAGAAGTTCGCGGAATTGCTCCGAAACGCGACTTTCCACCTGCGCGGCGGTCGCGTAGCCATCGAGATGATGCAGCCAATAGAGCATGCCGGCATCGAGGCGCTGCTTCCAGAACAACCCTGGCTCCCGTCTTTCCCACTCCGACGCCACGCGGGCCGCCGCCGCATCCCCGGCCGGAAGCGGCGCGAACAGAATCGTCACGCAGCCGTTCCGCGAGCGTCCCGCGATGGCCGACAACAACGCCTCGTGCAACAATCCCTCATCGACCTTGCCCACATCTATCCCCTCGATCCTTGATGCAACGCACCGCTCTCAGAAGTTAGGCCATGCCGCAGTCCTTTATTGATTCAAATCCGGCCGTTCGCTCGTAACCAAGTAAACGACGCTCTCGCCAATATTGGTCGCATGGTCGCCGAAACGCTCCA
>JAQSXN010000429.1 GCA_029256665.1 Paenibacillus sp. | reverse complement strand
GGCTGAGGTCGATGCCGTTTTCTTGCGCGGCGCCCAGCTCGAGCGGCTGATGATCGAGCAGAATAAGCGGCTTGGAGGCATCCAGGGGCTCCACAAGCTCGGCGATCGACTGCCGGCGTTCCCTGCTCGCGCCCTCGGATGCTTTATCCTTGCGTCCGATCAGGATGAAGCTGTCTTCGATGACGACCGTTTCGTCCATTAGAACATGGACGCCGATTCGTTGCATCTCCTTGACGTATTCGGGCACTTTGCCTCCGAAATACTCGTGATTGCCCGTTACGGCGTACACGCCGAGCGGCGCTTTAAGTTTGCCGAACGTAGAGGCGAGATTCTTGCGCAGGAAAGGCTCCAGATCGTCGTCGAGCACATCGCCGGGAATAAGAATGATGTCGGGTTTAATTTCATTGACCTTGGCGGCGAGACGATTAAGATGGCGGTGTCCGATAACGGAGCCGAGATGGAGGTCGGAGGCTACGGCGATGGTTAATTTGTTCCGGCCGCCGGCGCTTTTGTCAATGGCGATGTCATATCTGCGGATGACGGGACTCCATGCATTCCGCGTGCCGATTGCCAGTATGACGAGCAGCAGGAGGGCCGTGATGCTGCCGACGCCCGAAATGTAGACCTCCCGGGTTGCGCCGGCCAGCTTGAGGGAGAAAGCGACGATATTGGCGACCGGCAACAGCAGCAAGCCGTATTCCAGCACGGCGAACCAATACGATCCGATCAGCTTCATGGGCTCCGCGACAAAGCGGAGCAAGGTGGACTGGCCGAGCCGTCCGAGCAGGTAAGCGAACGCGATCAAAGCGACGATGATGCCGTAGACTGGCCAAGCTTCCCAGCCGGTCAGCTCCGAGAGGAGCATCCAGCCGTTCCAGCCGATATAGGCCGCGAGGACGGAATAGATCAAGAGGAAGGCGGCAATCGTGAAGACGGTGCGGGCTTTCATGGGGATCAGGCTCCTTTGCGAATCCGATAGGTTCATAGAATAGAGAGGACAAGCTGATGAATACTATAGCACAGCGCGGGGCGAGCTTCCAATCCGGCAGCCTTAAGCGTCATCCCGCTCGAATTTTTCTTTGCCAGTATACGGATGGACGCGACTCGGTATGATCGTTTTACGAACACTTCAAAAGAGAGACATCCGCGTTGCGCCATTGCCGCGCCATGTGTTATCTTGTCACCATAACGGATAGGGATGGGAGAGAGTGCGCGGATGAAGGCATTGGTGCTGGCTGAAAAACCGAGCGTGGCGAAGGAGATCGCCAGGGTGCTTGGCTGCGGCGGAAAGCAAAAGGGCTATTTTGAAGGCGGAGGCTACGTCGTGACATGGGCGCTTGGCCATCTGGTCGCGCTTGCGGAGCCGGAGGATTACGACGTCAAGTTCCGTACGTGGAATCTGGAGGATCTGCCGCTGCTGCCGGAGAAAATGAATCTGAAGGTGCTTAAGGAAACCTCGCATCAATATCGGACGGTGGCGCAGCTGTGCAAGCGGAGCGATATCGGAGAGCTGATTATCGCGACCGACGCGGGCCGCGAGGGGGAGCTTGTCGCTCGATGGATCATGGAGCTTGCGCATTGGCGCAAGCCGTTCAAGCGGCTATGGATTTCCTCTCAGACGGACAAGGCGATCAAGGATGGCTTCGCCTCGCTGAAGCCAGGCAAGGATTACAATCACCTGTACGCGTCGGCGGTGTGCCGCGCGGAAGCCGACTGGCTCATCGGGCTCAACATGACGAGAGCGCTCACGACCAAATACAACGCGCAGCTGTCCGCGGGGCGCGTCCAGACGCCCACGCTCTCCATCATCATGGAGCGCGAGCGCGAGATCGCCGGCTTCCAGTCGAAGCCGTATTGGACGGTATCGCTGCAGCTCGGCGCCTTCTCGGCGCAGTGGCGCGAAAACGATTCGCACGACGGCCGCTCCTGGACGCGCGAAGCCGCAGAGGGAATTGCCGAGCGCGCGCGCAAGGCCGGCACGGCTAAGGTGGACGGCCTCCGCACGGCGGAGCGCGCGGAGCTCCATCCGCAGGCTTACGATTTGACGGAGCTTCAGCGCGACGCGAACCGTCGTCTCGGCTTCTCGGCCAAGACGACGTCGAACGTGCTGCAGCGGCTGTACGAGACGCATAAGCTCGTGACGTATCCGCGGACGGATTCCAGATATCTGACCAGCGATATGGTTCCTACGTTGAAGGGAAGGCTGGAGAGCATCGCGGTCGGTCCATACGCGCAGCTCGCTCGCAAGCTGCTGCGAGGACCGCTGCCGATGACCAAAAGGATCGTCGACGATGCGAAGGTGAGCGATCATCACGCGATCATACCGACGGAGCAATTCGTGCAGCTCGGCGCTCTGAGCAACGACGAGCGCAGGCTATACGATCTGATCGTTCGCCGGTTTATCTCGCTGTTCTACGCGCCTTACCGGTACGACGAGACGAGCGTCGCGCTTTCGGCCGGAGGGGAACGTTTCTACGCTCGCGGACGGATTCAGAAGGATGCGGGCTGGAAAGAGGTATACGCCGGGCAGAACGGCATGTCGTCGGACGATGACGACGAAGAAACCGATGACGATTACGCCGCACGGAAGGATCGCGACGCCGCGCAGACGCTGCCTCCGCTGCAGCTAGGCGCGGCTTTTCCCGTCAAGACCTCTGCCGTCAAGGAGCTCCGCACGCTGCCGCCGGCTCGCTTCTCGGAAGCTTCGCTGCTCACCCGAATGGAAAAGCACGGTCTCGGCACGCCGGCAACCCGCGCCGATATTATCGAGAAGCTGCTGACATCGGACACGATCGAACGAGTCCGGAGCACGCTGGCGCCTACGGCAAAGGGCAGGCAGTTGATCGAGCTTGTCGTGGAGCAGCTGCGGAGTCCGGAGCTGACGGCGAGGTGGGAGAGCGAGCTGGAGCGGATCGCGAAGGGAAAAGGCGATCCGGCCGCGTTTATGGCGGGGATCCGCGAGCAGGCCGTTCAGTGGGTCGCGGAAGTGAAGCGGGAAACCAGGGAGTATAAACCGCATAACGCGACAGGATCCTTTTGCCCGGAATGCGGCAAGGCGATGGTCGAGATCAAGGGCAAGCGCGGCAAGTCGCTGGCGTGCTCGGATCGGGAGTGCGGGTATCGGAGACAGTCGGAGCCCGTGCTGCTGAACAAACGTTGTCCGCAATGCCGCAAGAAGATGGAGCTGCATGACGGGAAGGCGGGCAAATACGCCCAGTGCAAGCCGTGCAACGTCATCGAAATGCTCGGCGACAAGGACGGTGGACGCGTAAACAAACGTGAGCAACAGCGTCTCGTCGAGCAATATAGCGAAAGCGCGCCGCTGGGCAACAGCCTCGCCGACAAGCTGAAGGCGGCGCTGGAATCCAAGAAGGACTAGCGAGGGGCCAGCCGATTTGGTCGGCTGCCTAAGGCGTTCATCCACGAGCTTTGGACATTCCTGCCATATACTGCTAAAGAGAGACGCAGGAAGGGAGATTTTCAGGAATGATATTTTTCCGACAGCCTCGACAAAATCCACGGCTTCGGCAACATCAACCCTACGAGGGCAGACAGCTGGCTAGCAAATGGGCCAAGACGGAAGCGCTGCTCGCGGAGCCGTCTCTGGTGTCTCATATCCCTCCGACGAGAAAATATTCGCCGGCGATGCTCTCCGGCATGCTTGCGGAGCACGGCATGGTCGTCGTGAAGCCGATCGTCGGCACGGGAGGCGGCGGCGTCATCAAGGTGGCGAAGGATGGTCAAGGCTACACGCACACGTATCGGGAACGCACGCAACGGTTCGGTACGTTCGAAGGGTTAGTCCGAGCGTTAGGCAACCGGACGAAGAAACGCCGTTACCTGATTCAGAAAGGGATCTACCTGGCCACCGTTAACGGCAGGCCGATCGATTACCGCGTGAAATACGTGAAAACGCACAAAGGCTGGGAGTACCGGGCGCTCGTTGGGAGAATCGCGAAACGGGGATTGTTCGTAACGAACTTGTGCCAGGGCGGAGACTTGGTGACCGCGGCGCAAGGAATCCGCGCATCGCTGGGAGCTTCTTACGTGAAGGACAAAAAAGCGAAGATGCGGTCCATCACGGTGATCGCTACCCGCATGTTGGAAAGAAAGTATCCCGGGATCGGCCAGCTGGGCTTCGACTACGGGATCGATAAGCAAGGAAAGATATGGATTTTCGAAGTAAACACGAGGCCGCATTGATCGTTGGATGCTGAGCTGGGCTAAGCCGAGCCAAAGTCGCGGGTTTTGGATACCGGGAGGAATGGGAGTCTGGTAGCCGCATATATGGAGGTATTCGTTAAGCCGAACATTGGACTTGCGGATATGCTCCTTTTTTGTGCGGGGAGCCGTAGCCCGAAAAAATCGGCTTACAGAGCTCCGAAGGTCGGTTTCATG
>JAQSXN010000428.1 GCA_029256665.1 Paenibacillus sp. | reverse complement strand
ACGTCGTCGGCCGTGCGTATGACTTCAAAGTAGTCGCGAATGCCGAGCCGATCCATATATTTATCGATCCATGCACGCTCCGAGCTGGTCGCCAGACCGATTCGAAGACCGGATTCCTTGGCCATTTGCAAATATTCGCGAATACCGGAACGCACCTCCTCCAGATCCATCCTCGCCGTATGATCCGCCTTAATTCTCGCGCGAAACGCCGGTTTGTCGATCGGCAACCCAAGCTCGGTCGCAAGGTATTCGTACGGGTTGAACAAATGCAGGCTGGTGCCCAGACATTGCGAATATTGCTCGACGCCAAGCTCCACGCCGTGCTCCAGGTAAGCATCCCTGAAGGCATAATACCATGCCGTCTCCGTATCGATAATCGTCCCGTCAAAATCAAAAACAATCGCTTTAATCATATTTTGTTCCCCTTTCCGCTTTACTCGCGTTAGTTATGTTAACAAAACCGTAACACGTACAAAAAGGTAGCGTCAAGGCAGAAAGCCCGCCTACAAGCGCTTTCAGAGGGTTGTACCCTAACCGTTTGAAATCCGTCTAATCCCTTGCCGTTAATGGCTTATAGCCGATTTCTGATAACGTTCTCATTTTTCAGAATATTTTTTTTTGACAATCGCGCTTCTGAGCCAATCTATTGATGAAAAAGCCCGTCAGGTCGGATAGCGGCTTTGTAGGCCGCTCCCATCCAAACGGGCTTCGGTTATGTTTTATGGCATTAATGGCCGCCCGCGTGGGCATGCTCCCCTTCCGCCTCTGCCGATGGATCCAGCTTGCTCCTGCCCATGAAAAACGCTCCAAGCAAAGCCAAAGCAGCTGGTACGATCGCGATCATAAACGTGAAGGTAATCGACGAGGACAACTCTCCGACGATGGTATCCAGCACCTCGGGCGGCATCTCCGCGCGTTTCTCGGGCGCCAGCAGCTCTCGCGGATCCCCGCCAGCCGCCGGAGCCCCGGCCGCCCCGCCGAACGCGTCCGTCAACCGGCTGGTGAAGCTGTTGCTCTGCAAGATGCCGAATATCGTAATGCCCACCGTCATCCCGAGCGAGCGGATAAAGTTGAGCGTGGAGCTCGCGGTTCCGCGCTGGCGTATGGATACGCCATGGATCGCCGCATTGCTGAGCACGGAGAACGATGCCCCAATGCCGAGTCCCAGCAGAATCATGTAGAGCGTCACCTGCAGTCTGCTCGACTCCGGCGACAGCGTCGTGACGAGAATCGTGCCGACTACCAGCAGAATAAGCGTGGGAATCATGACATTTCGATACGGAACCTTCGTCATCAGGGCGCCGCCGAGCGATGCCGTCACCACGGAGCCGAGCATCATCGGCAGCAGCACGAGTCCGGAGTTGGTCGCCGTCCCGCCAAGTACGCCTTGGATAAAGATCGGAATGTAAACCGAAGCCACGATAAACGCCGCGCCGCTAAAGAACGCCACGATGATGCTGGTCGAATAGAGCCTGTTTTTGAACAACGAATACGAGATAATCGGCTCCTTCGCCTTGGTTTCGACATAAAGGAATATGGCCAGCAGCAGCGCGCATGCCGCGAACATGCCGATGATTTGCCACGAACCCCAAGCGTACTCCTTGCCGCCCAGTTCAAGCGCGAACATGAGCGCCACGACGGCGCCGATTAGCGTAACGGCCCCGGTCCAGTCGATCGGCTGCTTGGAATGCTCCATCGACTCCTTGTAGAAGAAAGCAATCATGCAGAAAGAGATGACCCCAAGCGGAAGATTAATGTAGAAGATCCATTCCCATGCGATATGATCCGTAATGTACGCGCCAAGCAGAGGACCGAAGATGCTCGACATGCCGAATACCGCGCCGAACAAGCCGCCCAGTTTGCCGCGCGATTCAAGCGGAACCGCGTCGAACATAATGGTGAACGAGGTCGGTACCATCGCCCCCGCTCCGATGCCCTGAATGGCGCGGTACAGCGACAGCTCTTCGATCGATGTTGCCGTGCCGCAGAGCGCCGAGCCGATCATAAATACGATAATGCCGAATACGAAAAACCGTTTTCTTCCGTACATATCCGACAACTTGCCGAAAATCGGCATGCCCGCCATCTCCGCGACCATATAGGCCGAGGTGACCCAAACGAATTTGTCCAATCCGCCGAGCTCGCCGACGATATTGCCCATCGCCGTGGCGACGATCGTATTGTCCATCGACGCCATGAGAATGCCTAACAGAAGGCCGGCGATGACGATGCCGATATTTTTGTTTTTTGCCGTAGCGGCCACAATAACGCAACCTTTCCCTGATTAAGTCTACTTCCTAGTTTATCCATCGCGCTCCAAACATTATAACTGGACGGCGAATCCTACGCTAGATTTTTCGTGTACCTGCAAGCTGTCCCGGTATTCGACCCTTCTGATCTCGCAGCCTGGTCCCAGCTTAACCTTGGTTCCTCTGACGATTTCGGCGCTCGTGTATTCCGCATAAACCTCGTCGCCCTCGATCAACTCGGCCGTCAGACCCGTGTTGGGATCCGTTTGCAGCATACCTTTCAGCTTCAAACCTCTGCTCTTGCGCACCGTGATCGTCCCTCCAACGATCTCCTTTATGCGGGATGGGCCATACATGCGAAGCGTGGCTTGCCCGGCGTTGATGCCTTGCTCCGCCTCCACCACGCCGCGTACGTCCAGCGTTTCGGCTTCGATCAGGCCGTCCGATCTAATCCTCCCGGACAAAGACAGCTTCTCGCCCCTCATGCCGCCGTCTGCCGCGATATCCCCCATGCCGGAGCAGCCCCCGGCTTGCAGTTGACCTCTAATGCGCAGCTCGCCCGTCAATTTCAGCGTTTCCGTCTTAAGATCGCCATTACTCGAAGGCGTCCCCGGTAAGGCGAAATTCGTGCAGGCGACATTCCCTACGAGCTTGGCGTCGCCGGTTATTTGCAACTTGGCGAACCGCCCTCCGGCCGACTCGGAAGTACCGACCAGACGCAAATCATGCAGCTTCTCACTCACCGAGCTTCTCCCCTTTCTCGACCACCCCTTCGGGATGGACCGTCAGCGACGTCTTATACTCGGCTTTGCCGATTTTGCAGCCTTTGCCGATGACGATCTGCCCGCCGCGCACGACCGCGGCATGCGTATACTCCAGTCGGACGATGTCGCCCTCGATAAGTTCCGCGTCCAGTCTCGACTCCGCCTCGGGCACGACCCAGTTCCAGAGCCAGCCCCATTTGCTGCCGTCGAGCCGCCTCACGATGACCGTCTCTCCGCCGATCTCGCGCACTTTGCTCGTCTTGTGCGCCAATCCTAGCTCGACGGTTCCCGCATTCAGCAATCCGTCCGTCTTGACGGATCCGCGACTAATAAAGGTTTCGGCTTCGATGTCGCCGCCCGCGACGAGCACCCCGTCCAGCTTGACGCTGTCGCTTTCGATGCGCCCCGCTATTTTGCACAAGCCGTCCAGGTAGAGATTCCGCGCGATGGCGTCTCCATCCACTGTCAGCTTGCCCTCGCAACGCAGCTCCGGCGCGTACACGTTGCCGTAAACATGCGTCACGCCGCTGGCCCGCATGCCGTATGCCGCGCTCAGGTGCCCGGCTACCTTAGTCACACCGTCGATCTGCACATTGCCATATTCGCCGCCAGCCGCCTTGCCCCATCCGCTCATCGTCATGTTCGGCAGTTCGGTCTTAAACTCGCTGCCTTTATCCGGCGCCGAGCTCCAGCCCGGCTGATTATTTGATGCCGAATTTCGGCTGGGCCGAATGCCTTGCTTGCCAGACGCTGAATTCCAGCCCGAGTGGTTGCCGCTTTTGTCAGACGCCGAATTCCTGCCCGGGTGATTGCCGCTTTTTGTTTCCACTTCAATCCCTCCCTCTTATCCTTGCAGCTTGCTTTTAAGTTGCTCCATGGTTTCGTGCATGTTCAGCCGCCTCAAAACCTTGACCCCGTCGTCGAAGTAAAGCAGCGCTCCCGACGAAACAAGCGCGAACGAAGCGACGCCCATCTTACGGATGAAAACCAGATCGCAAGCATCGCCTTTGAACCTCGGATAATGAACCTCCAGAACAGCCAAAAGCGAGTCGCCTTCATCCAACCCCATCTCTCCCGAGCGAAGCAGCATGTCAATTGTATACAGGATGAGCATTCTATCGAACGCGTATGACGTTGCAGGTGCGTCTCCGCTCATATAACGTTGCGCAACTATTGACGAAACAATGTTTCGTTCAATCATCTCGTTACGGCTAAGCGTGGCATTGATCGGTCCGCTCGTCAGCTGACCGGCTAGTTCGTCGAGCGACAAGTCGTCTTTGAGATGCAGTACCTTATCTATTCGAGCCAATATAAGATCCTTAGGGAAAAACGTCTCCTGCCCCGTAAAAGCGGACTTCCGGATAAACCACTCCTCCGGAATTAGGCCT
>JAQSXN010000427.1 GCA_029256665.1 Paenibacillus sp. | reverse complement strand
GGCCGGCTTCTCGTTCCGGAAGCACGGCACCATCGCGAGCGGTCTTCTCGAGGCCAATGCGCCGATTCTGCTGAAGGGCGATACGGGCGTGTTGAGACTGCAAAGTGTTGGCTCCGGCGACCCGATCGAATCCGAGGTCATCATCGATCATGGCGCGGTCCAAACGACGTGGGCCATGGAATGGCAGGAGGCCGAAACCTTCAAGCAATGGGGAGGCAAGTCGCCTACTATCTATACCACGAGATCGTTCTTATCGGGTGGCGCGGGCGTATCCGATTGGGATCAGACCGGCCAATGGATGAAGTGGACGCTGAACGTGCCGAAGGCCGGCACTTACGATTTGGTGCTGAAGTACGTGGGGGGCTGGCTTCCCGAGGGAGGCGATCGTAAGAATATCGTCCGGTTCGTCCAGCTCGAGCTGAACTACTTCGAGGCTGCTCCGACGATCGACTTCGGAGCGGATCACGCGAACTGGCGAGCGGTGCGGGTCAAGACGGGCCAGCAGCTGCCAGCGGGTCCGATCGATCTCACGATGTGGCATCAAGTGGCCGGCATGAATCTCGACTGGATCGGCCTTGTCGAGGTTAAGGACGACGAGATTCGTCCGTCCGTTCCCGGAGCGATTACGCTAGTATCGCAAACCGACGATTCGGTGACCGTCAGTTGGGAAGCTTCTACGGACAACGCTGCGATTAAGGAATACGCCGTTTATGTAGACGGCGTGCGGAAGATGACGTCGACGACCAATTCGGCGACGATTACCGGTCTTGCGACAGGCGGCGCTTATGTCGTCAGCGTTCGGGCGGTAGACACGAGCGACAACATGTCGAACGCGCAGCCGCAGGCGAGTCACCTGACGGTCAGCCTGGCCGACGAAGTGCCGCCGCAGTGGGGCGAATCCGCTCTGCGAGCCGATCTGCTCTTCGCGGACGCGGTTCGCCTGGCCTGGGATCCCGCAACGGATGTCGGCAAGATCAAAGAATACCGGATCCATCGTCTAGGCGGTTCGGAGCCTGTTTTGGCGGGGAAGTCAAGCGTCGCCATGTATGACGTAACCGGTCTGACGCCGGGCGGCACCTATTCGTTCCGGGTCGAGGCAGTTGACGAATACGACAACGTATCGATCGACAATCCGGAAATTACGGTCACGTTGCCGCTGGCGGCCGACACCAAGGCCTTATATGAAGGGTTTGATAGCTGGCCGAATGGGAATAAGGGAGACGACGTCTTCTGGAGAGTAAGGATGCTGAGCAATCCCGACGGCATCGTGCAGGTCGTGCCGCTTGACGATCTTGGCGGCAAAGGCCTGCAAGCCGTAGACAGCTATGTGAATCCAACCGACGAGTATGCCTCGGGTCCGCGGTTCTGGCGGGAAATGGCGCCATTCGGCACCGGGGGCAAAGTCACGGTCCAAACGAAGTTCAAGTATGACAAGATCAACCATACCAGCGGCAATTTTACGCTAGACCTTGCAGGCAACTCCAGATCGTTCGGAGGCTTCATAGCCTTGTCGGACGGCGGTTACGGATTCCAAACCGCGGAGAACAATTCTCCGAAGACGGGGCGCTTGACGCAATTCAATAACTATACGCAGCCGGAGAACGAGTGGGTGACCGTTCGCTTCGACATCGACTTTACAGCCAAGAAGTACGACTTGACGGTCCAAGCGGACTCGCTGCGCGCCTATGGGGGCTCGGAAATCGGCGTCACGCGCGACAATGCGGCCGGTACGGTCAGCAAGACGGATATTCCGTTCGTGGATACCGCATCGAACGGGTTCGAAATGTTCAGAGTTACCACGCAGCGGTTCACGGGCAAGTATACGTTCGATTACATGAGTTATTATTGGACGCCGCCGGCACTGAGCGCGGATACGGCTTCGTTCGATAAGAACGCGGCGGATACAAGCGTGGGACATTATCAAGATGTAACGACCGAATTGACGCTGAACAACAACGCGCTCGGCGGCATCTCGAACGGAGCAACGCCGTTGATTTCCGGCACTGACTATACGGTGAGCGGTTCGACGTTGACGATCAAGAAGGAGTATTTGGCCGCTCAGCCGGTCGGTACGACTGAGCTGACATTGCGCTTTGGCGGAAGCACCAAGATGCTGAGGATCGCGGTGATCGATAGCACGATTCCGAATAGCACGGTAACTCCCGAAACGGCAACCTTCGATAAGAACGTTGCGAACGCGGTTGACGTATCCGCCACGGTAGAGCTGAACGGCAACGCGCTAACCAGCATCGCGAACGGCGCGACGGTTCTAACCGAGGGAATGGACTATACGGTGGACGGATCGACGGTGACAATCAAGAAGGAGTACCTGGCTGCGCAGCCGGCGGGCACGACGACGCTGACGTTTAACTTCAGCGCTGGAAGCGAGCGGACGTTGACCGTAACGGTGAGCGACACGACGCCGACGCCAACACCGACGCCAACGCCGACACCAACGCCAACATCAACACCGACACCAACGCCAACATCAATACCAACATCAACACCAACACCAACGCCGACACCAACAGCAACACCGGCGCCAACAACCGGCGTCGTGGTGGATGGAAAGATCCAGAATGCCGGCAAAGTCACGACCGTCGAACAGGATGGCCAGTCGGTTACGACGCTAAGCGTCGATGAGGAGATCGTAGAACGAATTCTGACGGCTGAGGGCAAAGGCGCCGTCATTGCACTGGCGTTTGGCGAGGGCTCGGATGCGATAGTCGGCGAGTTTAGCGAACAGATGATAAAGAACATGGAAAATCAAAAAGCGATTATCGAACTGCGGACCGATAATGCCGTATTTACGTTGCAAGCGGCAGATCTCGATATGGATGCCATCGTCGAGATGCTGGGAGACAATGCGCAGTCGCGGGATTTGAACATCCAGATCGAAATCGCCGAGCCTAAATCGGCAACGGTACAGCTAGTCGATCAAGCGTCTTCGAAAGGTAACCTCACGCTAATTGTTCCGGCGCTGGAGTTTAACGTGCGGGCGACGAGCGGCGATCAAACGCTTGAAGTGAACCGATTCCGCTCTTACGTTGAGCGGAGAGTCGCCATTCCGGACGGCGTCGATCCGAGCCGGATTACCACGGGCGTCGTCGTCGAATCGGATGGCTCGGTACGCCACGTGCCGACCAAAATCGTCGAAATTGACGGGCAACATTATGCCATTATCAACAGCCGGATGAACAGCATCTAACTCCGTAATGTCGCATGCGCTATAGTTCTCCGATGCGGCTACGCATTGGTCTAAGTACACCGTGAACGACATAGGAATTGCAAGATCAGGACGCAGACGGCTTGCTGGAGCATTTCGGGGATGCGCATAGCGTTGCCAAATGGGTCAAGGCAAGCGTGACGGACACGCTTTTGGCGGGAATCGTGAACGGCCGGAACGGCAAGTTGTTGGATCCGAAGGCTTATATCACTCGGGCCGAGGTTGCCGTTATGGTCAGAAATCTGCTGATCAAGTCGGAACTAATCTAACATCACGAACGAACATTAAATAAAAAGGCAGAGAGGCTTTCTCCATTGGGGAAAGCCTCCCCGAGTCTACACGACAAGAAAGGATGACCACTATGGGCTATGTATTGTCGCAACTAAACAGGGAAGGCATCCCGCCGCTGCTTGACGGAATCGGAAGCGCGGAGGAATGGACCCGGAAGCTGGAGGGCATCCGCCGCGACTGGCTGGACTACATCGGCGAGCTTCCCGAGCGCCCCCCCGCTAATCCGCGCATTTTGTCCCGGAGCGAACAGAGCGGTCATACGAGACTGCATATTTCCTACGATTCGGCGTATGGCGATACGATTACCGCTTATCTTCTGCTCCCCGACGCATCGCTGTTCCCCCGTCCGGCGGGAGCCGGATACCCGGCCGTGATGGCGCTTCATCCGACGGTCGAAACAGGCAAGGACGACATTGCCACGGCCCTGGGCCGCCCGAATCGCAGATATGCCTTGGAGCTTGTACAGCGCGGTTACGTCGTGCTGGCGCCGGATTCGATCACGGCGGGAGAACGGATCTATCCGGACCATCCGGCGTTTCACAGCGGGCCTTTCTATGAACGGCATCCGGAGTGGTCGACTGTCGCCAAGAACGCGCTCGACCATATGCAGGGGATCGACGTGCTGTGTTCGCTCGACGAAGTCGACCCGGAGGCGATCGGCGCGATCGGCCATTCGTTCGGGGGCTACAACTCCTATTTCCTGGCAGGTTTAGACGACCGAATCAAGGCTATCGTCTCCAGCTGCGGCTTCAGCCCGTTCACGGGCGATCCCTCGCCGGACCACTGGGGCTATCGCAGTTATCCTTATACGCATATTCCGAAAGTTTCGGCTGACTTGCTAGAGGACCGGATTCCGTTCGAGTTTCATGAAATCGCCGCCCTATGCGCGCCGACGCCGTTCTTTAATTACGCGGGAGAGCAGGACCATATCTTTACCCATTGGAAACCTATCGGAGAAGGGTTTCTGGAGCTTGCAAAGCTATATCGCCTGCTAGGCATGGAAGAGCGGTTCCGCTCCTACATCGGCCCGGGCGGCCACGATTTCCCGGAGGAGATTCGGGGGCTGGCCTATTCGTTCTTGGACCGGTGGCTGAAGGAAAAAGGAGCGGAAAATCAATGAAAATCGTCATGATGCAGGACCGGGGACTTACGGACCGTCTGTTCAAGCCGGAGCATCTGGAGCGTATAAAGCGCCTTGGTACGCTTCACGTCTTCGAAGGTTACGAAAGACTTTCCGGCCAAGAAGCCTCGGAGCTGATCGACGGGGCAGACATCGTCATTAACACGTGGGGCAGTCCCCGGCTTGAGGCCGATCTGCTCGA
>JAQSXN010000426.1 GCA_029256665.1 Paenibacillus sp. | reverse complement strand
TCGGAAGCCATCGCTTTGTTCGAGGAGAGGGGAGAGCGCTGGAAGGCAGAGCAGCTGAGGGGCTTGCCCGGGGAGTCGCATGCGCTAGTGCGTCAGGGAGACAGACTTGATCTGGCGCCGGAATGCGAGGCTGGCGAGAAAAACGCCGTAAGCGCGGAAAGCGCGGGAAGCGAAGCTGCCATCGGCGCTGGCGCTGTCCAAAAGTCCGGCGCCTGCGTCTTCAAGCTACTGAATATTGCTGGCGCGTATTGGCGCGGAGACAGCAATAACGCCGTCCTCCAGCGGATTTACGGCGTAGCGTTCGGAAGCGCGGCGGAGCTGGACGATTATGTGGCTTGGCAGGAGGAAGCCCAGAAACGCGATCACCGGAAGCTGGGCAAGCAGCTGGAGCTGTTTATGTTCTCGGAGGAAGCGCCGGGCATGCCGTTTTATCTCCCCAAGGGGACGGTGCTGCGCAATGAATTGGAGCGGCTGGCGCGCGAGAAGCTGGCGGAATTCCGATACGAGGAAGTACGGACTCCGTTCATCATGAACAGGGGGATGTGGGAGCAATCGGGCCACTTCGACCATTACCGCGACAACATGTATTTCTCGGAGATCGACCGGCAGCATGTGGCCGTCAAGCCGATGAATTGCCCGGGGCATATGCTTATGTTCAAAAACAAACGGCGATCCTACAAGGAATTGCCGATCCGTTATGCGGAGTTCGGCCAGGTGCATCGGTACGAATACAGCGGGGCGCTGAACGGATTGTTCCGCGTGCGGACGTTCTGCCAGGACGATGCCCATATCTTCACGGCGCAAGGGCAGATCGAGGAGGAGCTGCAAGGCACGATCCGGCTGATCCAGTCCGTATACGATCTATTCGGCTTCTCGTATAGCCTGGAGTTGTCGACTCAGCCGGAGCAGTCGATGGGCAGCGACGAACAATGGGGCTTGGCCGAGGAGGCGCTGCGGAGGGTGCTCGATCGCGCGGATCTGCCGTATTCGCTCAATCCTGGCGACGGAGCGTTCTACGGTCCCAAGATCGACTTCCACATCAAGGATGCGCTCGGGCGAAGCCATCAATGCGGCACGATCCAGCTGGACTTCCAAATGCCGGAGAAATTCGGTCTTTCGTATTTCGACGAACGCAACGAAAAACAGACGCCGATCGTCATTCATAGAGCCGTCTATGGCTCCATCGACCGCTTCCTTGGCATCCTCGTCGAGCACTACGCGGGCGCGTTCCCGCTATGGCTGGCGCCGACGCAGGTGCTGCTCATTCCTGTAGCCGAGGCGCACGAAGGGTATGCGGCAGAGCTGCGCCAGAAGCTCGCGGAGTCCGGAATCCGCGCCGAGGTGGACGACCGGCGGGAAAAGCTGGGTTACCGGATGCGTGAGGCACAGCTGGTAAAAACGCCTTTTGTCGCCGTCGTCGGCGACAAGGAGCTGGAGAGCGGCGGCGTGCAAGTCCGCGCGTTCGGCGAGAAGGAACAACGCTCGTACGAGGCGGGGGCATTCGCCGCCATGTTGGCGGAGCGTAACGAGCGGCGCTTATAACGCGGAGAAGTCCTTCGATCGATCTACGTCGCGCCTCCATCCTTGGACTGATCCCCCAGCAAAATTTGCTGCTTGCTCCGGTATTGCGTCGGCGTGCAGCCGACCCACTTGCGGAATTGGCTGGAAAAGTGCGACGGAATCGGCCAGCCGACCCGAGCTCCGACCGTCTCGATGGGGAGATCGTTTACCGCCAGCAGCAAACAAGCCTCCTGGATCCGGCGCGCGATCAAATAATCCGTCACCGTATGCCCGGTTTCTTCGCGAAACAGGTGGGAGACGTGATATTTGGACAAGTGCAAGTCGCTGGCCAGCTGCTCCAGCTTGAAGGGCTCGCGGAAGTGGCGTTCGATCCACTCCAGGATGGCTTCGGCATGGGTGGCGGCGCGCGAGGCGAGCGGCGCTTGGCCCTGCTGGTAGGCGCCTTCGCTCTCCAGGAATACGAGCATCTGCGTCAAGAGCGCCGCCCTTAACGAGAAGCGGCCTTCCGGCGTGGCCTGATTCAACAACACTTCGTAATACTGCAGCAGCGGCTCGATGGGGTGGCGACCCCCGAACCCGTGGAACACCTGCGAGGTGAGCCGGTCCTTCCAGATTCGCCGCATCCCGGCCGCGAGGTTGCCGAAGGCTTGCAGCCCGCTTGCAACCGCATTGGGTTCGAAGTGGAAGATGGAACGAACGTAGGTGGAGGATTCGCTTAACGCCCTGACATAGTGGAGCTGATAGGGCTGGAACAGAAACAGCGTGCCGGGCTCCATTGAATAGACGTTCTGGTCCAAAATGACGCTTCCCTCGCCGGCATGCACGTACAGAAGCTCGATGCCCTGGTGGTAGTGAAAGTACCCTTTGTACCCGGGCTCGGCTTCTTTCAGCAGGTTGGCATTAATGGATCCATCCGGGAAGTCGATGATCATCAGGCGACTCATGGCGAGCTCAATCCTTTCCGCACATCCGCAATATAGCTATAGTCTAGCACAAGAGAACTGAACTGTCGCCGCGCGGCTTTTGGTATTCTCGTAGTAGAAACTTATGAGAAGAGGGATACGCATGTGGCAGCCTATTATGGATGACGTCGTCGCGAAGACGAAAGCGAATATCGAACGATTTGGTGACCAGTTTCCTCATGTCAGCCTAAATGACCAATACCAGCTTAACGATAATACGGATTGGACCGACGGCTTCTGGTCCGGCCTGCTGTGGCTTTGCTACGAATATTCCGGAGACGATGCGTTCAAGGAAGCCGCTCGCAGAACGGTAGCCAGCTTCCGCAATCGCTTGGACAACCAAGTGGAGCTGGACCACCATGATATCGGCTTCTTGTACTCCTTGTCCTCGAAGGCGCAATGGATGATCGAAGGCGACGAAGAAGCGAAACGTTTGACGCTCGAAGCGGCCGACGTGCTGCTGAACCGCTGGCGTCCGGAGCTCGGCATCATTCAGGCATGGGGACCGAAAGGCCATCCGGAAAACGGCGGGCGCATCATCATCGACTGTCTGATGAACCTGCCGCTGCTCTACTGGGCGCATCGGGTCACTGGCGAGCAGAAATATTACGATGTTGCGGTCGCGCATGCGGAAATCAGCCGCCGCTTCCTCGTTCGCGGCGACGACTCCTCGTACCACACGTTCTACTTCGACCAGGAGACGGGCGACGCGCTGCGCGGCGGCACGGCTCAAGGCTACCGGGACGGCTCGACGTGGACGCGCGGACAGGCATGGGGCATCTACGGCTTCGCCTTGTCCTACCACTACACGAAGAACAAGGCTTTCCTCGAAACGTCGATCCGCCTTGCGAAATATTTCTTGGAGCGCCTGCCGGAAGATCTAGTCGTTTACTGGGACTTTAATGCGCCCGTCAACGCGGAGACGAAACGCGACAGCTCGGCATCGGCCATTACGGCATGCGGCGTGCTTGAGCTGCTGAAGGTGCTTCCCGCGGATCATCCGGACCGCGAGGTGCTGGAGCGCGGCTTGGAGCAGACGATGAAAGGTCTGGCGGAAGGCTACTCCACCGTGAACAAGCCGGGTGCGCAAGGCTTGCTGGAGCGCGGCTCGTACAGCGTGCGCGGCGGCAACGCGCCTGACGACTACATGATCTGGGGCGACTACTACTACATGGAAGCTCTTATGCGCATCGAGAAAGGGCACAAAGGGTACTGGTACGAATAGAGGCAAAGGGGGCCGCATGTGCTGCATTGCGGCTGCGACCACACAAGACTATTGAGGGTTCCCGGCAGGCCGCTTTCCAAAGGCTGTCGCATGCGAGATCGCATTGATCTCCGTGCGGCGGCTTTTTCTTTTTGGGACATTACAGGCGATGGAGAAGATTGCGGAGCATGCACCCTTTTGTCCGCGCGTCTCGTCTAGAATGGCAACAACCATACACATAAGGGGGCTGCTACATGAAACGTATCGTGATGATAGGATTGCTTATTCTCGGGTTGGCGTCGATCGCGGTTGCAACAGGTTGCGGCAAAAACGGGGAAGCGGCTCCGCCGGCGCCGACAACAGAAGCTGGCGGAGAGGGCGTTGTCACGGAGAAGCCCGGGGAGGAGGGCCGGGTCGTCGTGTCCCGTTCCATCGATTTCGGCCAAGTGAACGAGCGTCCTTACGCCGTATTCGAAGGCAAGGACGAAATCGGCGCATTCGCGAAGGCGATCAAGACGGGGGATAAGATGAACGGACAACTAGACATCGATTTTCCCGATTACGACATCGTTATCGATCAGAAGGGGAAGCAACGGAAGCTGCACATGTGGCTGGATCGGAACGGGAATAGAGGCATGTACGTTTACGTGGGAGATACCGGCACCGGATATACGATGACCGAGAAGGCGACCAAAGCGCTTATCGAGCTCATCTGGGGAGTCCGATACGACTCGGAAAC
>JAQSXN010000425.1 GCA_029256665.1 Paenibacillus sp. | reverse complement strand
GCCTTCTATGGTCAGATCAGGCGCGCTGGATACGTTGCAGCGACAGCTCGACAAGCGCGGCATCGGCTATCGCTGCAGTCTGGAGGTCAAGCCGGAGCCGACGATCGAAAATTTGGAGACGGTATATGGCAGCCATCGCGAGGACGGCTACGATGTCGTTATAGCATTGGGCGGGGGCAGTGTGCTGGATGCGGCCAAGGTGCTGTCGGTCTTGCCGGCCAATGATGTCTCAATCGTATCGATGCTTGGCGTAGACGCGATCGAGAAGCCCGGCTTGCCGACGGTGCTTATCCCTTCGACCTCGGGCACCGGCTCGGAGGTCACCCCGAACGCGATTGTCACCTTGCCGGAGCAGGAATTAAAAACGGGCATTGTCAGTCGGCATTTGCTTCCGAGATTGGTGATCCTCGATCCGCTGCTGACATTAACGCTTCCGCCTGCGATTACGGCCGCAACCGGCATGGATGCATTCACCCATGCATTCGAGTCCTTTATATCCCGAAAGGCGAATCCGATCAGCGATATGTACGCGCTGGAAGCGATGCGTTTGATCAGCGGCAATATTGAAATCGCATACAATGAAGGGAAAAATGTCCAAGCGCGCGAAGCGATGCTGCTTGCCTCCACCTACGGGGGAATGGCGCTTTCGAGCGCCGGCACGGCTGCCGTTCATGCCATGGCATATCCGATTGGAGCAAAATACAATATCCCGCACGGAACCGCGAATTCCATGCTGCTGCCGCATGTCACGTCGTTCAATCTCGACGCCATCGAGCCTAGAATGCCGAAGGTTGCGGCCGCGCTCGGTTTTGTGGAGCGCGCTGGAGGCTCCGGCAAGGCGGCGCCATATGTGCTTGGACGCATCGACGAATGGACGAAGGCGCTCCGTATCCCGCAGACGCTGGAAGCTTTCGGCGCGAAGAGGGACCATATTCCCGAGCTTGCGGCGGCGGCGGCCAGAGTGACGAGGCTGATGGACAACAATCCCAAGCCTATGACGATTGAACAAATCGAAGAAGTTTATCTGTGCTTGCTTGCATAGAATACTCGAAATCCGAGGAGGACTACTCATGAACCGATTTGATGGACATATACGGCCTAATCAAGAAAAACAGTGGCTGAAGGAAGCTTATTTGCCGAATTTATTCGTATCCAGCCACGCGGCCAACCTATTGGAGCTGGATAACGGCGATTTATTATGCGTCTGGTTTTCCGGCAGCGAGGAAGGCAATCCGGATTGCATGATCATTATGTCCCGTCTGCCCGCGGGCACGGAGACTTGGACGACGCCGATCCAATTATCGTCGGACACGGAGCGCTCTGAGCAAAACCCGTTGCTGTTCCAAGCGCCGAGCGGACAGCTATGGCTCCTGCATACCTCCAATACGCCGCATAATCAGAAGACCTCCCGCGTTATGCGGCGTATCTCCGAGGGAGCCTGAAATCTATTGGGACAATCAAGGCTTGTTTATCCGCCATCCCATCGTCGTCCTCCCGAACGGAGACTGGATTCTGCCCGCCTACTATTGCAAAGAGGACGTGGAATACAGTATTGTCGTAAGATCGACGGATCAAGGCGTTACCTGGCGGGAGCATGAGGTTCCGAACAGCGCGGGTTACGTGCAGATGAATGTTCTCCCGCTGCAGGACGGGAGCCTGTACGCGATGTTTCGCAGCCGCAATGCGGACCGAATCTATGCGAGCCGCTCCGGCGACAGTGGTCAAACCTGGACGGCGCCGGCCAAAACGGATATGCCGAACAACAATTCGTCGATGCAAGCGGTTGTGCTTGGGGACCGCGGGATGGCGCTGATCTACAACGATGCCAGCCTGGAGAACGGTCAATACCGCTTAGTGGAGAAAAACGGCGAAATTCGAAAGAAGGCGCTTCGGACGCCGCTGACGGTAGCGTTATCGGAGGACGAAGGCGCCACATGGCCGTATCGGCTTCAACTTCAGGAAGCCGATGCGGAATATTGGGAGAACGAGATCGGCTACTCGTACCCGTCCATCTTGCGGACCTCCGACGGTACGCTGCATATCGCCTTTACGTACTTGCGCAAAGGATTAAAATATTTCAGACTGACGGAATCCGATATCCGGCTTTAACGTTTAAACAAGGAGGCGCTTATGAGAATTCCTAATTTTATGTACCGCTTGCTGACCATCGCGTTTCTGATTGGCATGGTTCCCGTGATCGTTGTCGGGTTTGTCTCGTATTGGATAGCCAAAACCGACATCGAAACGAAGGTCAAAGAGGCCAACCTGCAAATCTTGAAACAAAATCAATTGCGCGTGGAGCAAACCGTCAAAAATTTGGAATTTTCAGCGATGCAATATGCGGGCTCCTCCTTGGTAACGGAAGCGATCAAGAATCCGTTAACGCCTAAGGATTTTCAAAAAACGAGGGATTTGTCCAGAGGCTTGTACAACCTTCAGGCAACCGACGGGATCAAGGAAATCTATCTGATCAACTTTGAGCAAGATTGGATCGTCCGAAATAGCGGCGTGATTTCGATGGATGCATTCGAGTACGAAGAGGAGCTTCAAGCCATCGATCGGCAGCACAACAAAAAAATGTATTGGATGATGACGGAAAACCCTTTGTCGGAAGACACCGTCAATCTGGTCGTTCATCTTCCGCTGTACTTCAATACGGGAGCTCCAAAAGGGCTGCTCGTCATCGAAATGTTCAAAAGCGAATTGTTCAGCCCGCTGATCGATGAGCCTTCGGGGCATTTTATGGTGCTGGATAAGTCCGGGCGCTTGATCATTTCGAGCCGCGGCAGCGATGCGTTCACGACGCAAGGCATGATCTCCTCGCTGCAAGCCGGGTCAAGCTTCTTGAATGTGGTGGCCGACGGCGGGAAATGGGGCGGCTCCCGTCTGATGTCAGCCTACAACCAGTGGGTTTACGTCGCCTTTACCTCCATTGCCGAAATTACGGAGCAGTCGCGCCAGATTAAAACAATTACGTTGTACACCTGCCTGATCATGCTTGTCTTGATTGCCGTTGCCGCCTTCTTTGGCAGCAGATCGATGTATTCGCCGATTCGGCGTCTGTTTCAATATACGGAGACGGCCTCAATGCCGGAGGCGGAGCCGGGCTCCAAGCGGGATGAGTTTGCGGTCATCGAGCAGCGGTTCCGCACCTTGTTCGAGACGGAGCAGCTGCTGAAGCAGCAGGTGAAGGAGCAGTTTCCCCGCATGAGGGAATTTCTCGTCTTGCAATTATTCGCGGAGCGGCTATCGCCCGATGAATGGCTGTACAAATGCAAGTCGTTCGGATTCCCGATCCACTGGAAGCATTATGCGGTGATCGCGCTGCAGATCGATACGCTGCAAGGAACCAAATATGCCGAGAACGACCGCAACCTGCTGATGTTCGCAATCAACAATATCGCGGAGGATATGGTGCAGAACGACAATTGGTTTCAGCCGATGCTGCTGGACCAGTCCCAAGTCACGATATTGTCCACCGACCAGTCGGATCGCGATGCGGCCATGCTGTCCTTTCACGAAGTATCCGAAAGAATCAAGGCGAAGGTCGCCGAATTTCTCGGCATTCAAGTCAGCATCGGCATAAGCGCTCCATATTCCGAAATTACGAAAACGAAGCAAGCCTACAAGCAAAGCCTGGAGGCGCTGCAAAGCCGCTTCCGCCTCGGCAACGACATTATCCTTCATTATGACGACACGCACTTGTATCGGGAATCGGAGAATTATATTTATGCCGACCTAAAACAGATAAAAAACGATTTGATTCACGCCTTCCAGCTCGCCGATGAGCCCAAGGTAGAGGAGCTTGTCCGCAAATACTTGAGCGTCATCGTCGACAGGAAGCTCCATTTCAAGGAATATCGGGTGTTGATGGAGCAATTGCTCTCCAAGCTGTACGAATTGATTCAGGAGCAGGGCGAGTCGGCGCATAAAGTGCTTGGAGCGGACGTTCTTGAAGGCGATTGGAAGCGGCTGACGCGGACGGAAGACATCGTGCGTTGGCTCGAGGAGCAAGTGTCCGCTCCCATCCGAGCGTTTCTGTCGGAACGCGAGCAATCGAAAATATCGAATGTGGCTAATGAGATGGCCAAGATCGTCCATGAACATTACGATCGGGACATCACGCTCGAATATTGCGCGGAGCGGCTTCATTTCCATCCCGTTTATTTGAGCCGCGTATTCAAAAAGCAATACGGCGTCAATTTCACCGATTACATTGCCGAGTTTCGGATGGACAAGGCCAAGACGATGTTGGAGCAAAGCGAGCTCAAGGTATCCGAAATCGCCGAGAAGCTGACTTATCAGAACACAACCGCCTTCATTCGCACATTTCGTAAGGTGGTTGGCGTGACGCCCGGCAAATATCGAGAATCGAATCGGAAATAAGAACGGAGGTCTCCTTATGCGCTAGGGGGCCTTTTTAGGTTGAATCCGGCATATCGGAGGTTGAAATAGGACGATTGGCGCCCGAAATGCAATCAGGTTGAATCTGATGGATTGATTGTTACAGGTCTTCTGCCATACTGAGGCCATGGAAGGTGTTCACGACCGACCAACGGACGAATTCGACGCTGCGGAGGAATGCTATGACATATTATTCATCGATAATGAGAGATTTGCTGCGCGACAGGTGGCTCTATATCATGCTGGCTCCCGGCATTTTGTTTTTTGCCATATTCAAGTATTTGCCAATGGCGGGGCTCGTGATGGCCTTTCAAAACTACAAGCCTCATCTGGGTTTGTGGGGGAGCGAGTGGGTTGGGCTGGATCATTTCGTCCGGTTTTTCTCGGACCCCCAATTTATTGGACTCTTTAGCAATACGCTCATGCTGGCGGTTTACAATCTGATTTTCTTCTTTCCGATTCCCATCGTATTGGCGCTTCTGCTCAACGAGGTTCGGATCGAGCTGTTCAAACGGACCGTTCAGACGCTCATTTACGTGCCGCATTTTGTATCCTGGGTCGTCATTGTAGGCATCTCGTATATGTTCCTTACGACGGAGAAAGGCTTAATCAATGACTTGCTCGTCTACTTCGGAGCGGAGAAAATTCCGTTTCTGATGAGCTCGGAGTGGTTTCGTCCGCTTATAACCGGTCAGACGATCTGGAAGGAAGCCGGCTGGAGCACCATCATTTATTTGGCGGCATTATCCGGTGTCGACACGCAGCAATACGAGGCGGCCCGAATAGACGGCGCCAATCGCTGGCGGCAGATGTGGCACATTACGCTGCCGGGAATACGAAGCACGATCGCTATATTGCTCATATTGAAGATGGGCGAGTTTCTCGATACCAGCTTCGAGCAGGTGTTCCTCATGTTGAACACCATGAACAGAGACGTCGGCGAGGTATTCGACACATATGTGTACGTCAAAGGGCTGACGCAAGCCCAATACAGCTACAGCGCGGCAGTAGGCATGTTTAAGTCGGTCATCGCTTTTATCCTGGTCGTCGGCGCCAATTGGCTGG
The DNA here is from genome assembly GCA_029256665.1 of Paenibacillus sp. Classification (GTDB taxonomy): domain Bacteria; phylum Bacillota; class Bacilli; order Paenibacillales; family Paenibacillaceae; genus Pristimantibacillus. The sequence goes on along the minus strand of JAQSXN010000425.1, from coordinate 396 downwards.
CGAAAAAAGCCGGAGAGGAAGGCGTTTACTAATGAAAAAAATAGCGTATCCAGGAGGGATCGCATGAAGGACCGCTCGCTGGGCAGTCGAATATTCGATGGCGCGAATTACGCGTTTCTGACCATCGTCGCTTTGATTACGATATTGCCATTCATTTACGTGCTTGCGGTTTCCTTCGCGACGCCGGAGGAAATCGCCAGACGGGGATTTATTTTGTTCCCGACGGAGTTTTCCTTATCCGCTTATCGTTACATTTTTTCGACCGACGCGCTGGTTCGCAGCTTGCTGGTATCCATCTACGTGACGGGGATGGGCACGCTGGTCAACCTGTTCTTCACGTCGATGATGGCATACCCGCTGGCGAAGCGGCATTTGCGCGGACGGCAAACCGTCCTG
>JAQSXN010000424.1 GCA_029256665.1 Paenibacillus sp. | reverse complement strand
GCGGAGGGGAGGCTGGACATCCGCCTATCCGACCGGAGCGATGCTGCCCGGCAGCATGTACGCCCATTACCCCAGCAACAATATCGTCTGGCCGCTCTTGGCGTTGTCCGCCTATGTCCGCAAATACGGCGAATAGGAAGGCGGTGGAGTTGTTCCTGTTGAGAGGCCGCGATGGCCCCGATCTCCGCCGACCTGGCAATCGACTCGTCTTCTAAGCCGACTCACCGGACAAATCCGACAATACCACCAACCCACCAACCGACCAATCGTAAACCGACGAATCGTCACTCTAGCAATCAAACGGCCGGCCAACCGCCATCAGAGCAATCAACCGACCAATCGAGCAACAGAGCAATCAACCGACTAATCGTCACTCGACCATCAGCCAATAGAGCAGTCACCAATCGATTAAGTGCCTGCTGAGCAGTCAACCGACTAATCGCGACACGACCAATCGAGCAATTATTGTGCAAATATCCACAAATAAAAGAGTGCGGATGACCTAATATCCTCGATTTGTACAATAATACACAAATGAATGGAGCGATCGAGGTTATTAAGCGCGTCGTTGCCGGAAATTGTGTATATTTGATCAAATCCGGTATTCGAAGCTGCCATACGACGGAAATTTGTGTATATTTGTACAAATTATCAGCAGGTCATTGCGAAATATAGCAAGACATGGCAAAGCATAGCGAGATATGGCAAGTGGCAAGGCATAGCATTAAGGGTTCCGTCTAAAATGTAGGGGCTCAAGCTGGCATGTAGGGCTAAGTAGCACCCCGAACCGATCAAAGCGCCGACAAAGCAGTAGGCTTCATCTCGTATCTCACGACGTACTTCCCGTTCGGCACCGAAACCGGGCTAAATAAACCGCGATCGCATAGCGAACGCAACGTCTTTAAGGCGGTCCGTCGATCGATCCCCACATGTCTGGAGACATCGACGACCCGCACTGGGCGCGAAAGCGAGCAGGCAAGCCGGATCGTTTCGCGTTCGGCCAGCAGGCTGACTTTGACGGGCAGAGTCGATGCTTCGAATCTACTTAGCAGCATGCGAAGCAAATTTATGCACAGCTCCGGGCGCTGCGACACATCGTCGTAAGCAAAAGAGATAACCCTGAACCCCATGGCGTTCAGAAACGTCTCGCGATTGAGCTCGTTGCAATACTTCTGCCGATCCATATCCTTGACATGGGGACCAAAACCTTTTACTTCTATGACAAGCTTTTCCGCGCCTGCCGCATACACAAAATCGCAAAAATAAGAGTATCCGCGCCAATCCAGTACCTCGTATTCGGGATGCAGCCCGTTAAAGGTTCCCCGTAGCGGCCACCATACTTGTTTGCAAAACAGCGTTTCAGCTTCTTTATGTCCCCGTTCCAGCCTGCCTCGGCGTTCTCCAGTCCGTCTATCCAGATGCGATCGAATAAAAGTCTCATGCTCCTTCTCGAACGTCATATCCATGTCCTCCTTCCAAAAATAAAAAAAAACGCGCAAACCCGCCTGGCGAGCAGGCGAATTCGAACGTTCTTCGTCAAAGTGTTATTATTTAAGGAACCATATTGCCCGCGGCTTTGTAGATGCCGTACCACTCTTCGCGAGTGAGCGGGATGTCGGAGCCTTGGCAGGAATCCTTCATGCGGCCGACGTTGGTCGTGCCCAGCACGACCTGGATGTTCGCCGGATGGCGGGTGATCCATGCGACGGCAATCGCCGTGTTCGTTACGTCGTATTTGGCGGCAAGAGCGTCGATATATTCGTTCAGCTCTTTGTAGTTTTCCAGATCGCCGAGGAAAGGGCCTTTAAAGAAGCCTTGCTGGAACGGCGACCAAGCTTGGACGGTCATGTCGTTCAGACGGCTGTAGTCCAGGATGCCGCCGTCGCGGTTGACGGACTGATCGATGTTCATGTTCAGCGCGATGCCGGAATCGACGAGCGGCGTATGCGCGATGCTGAATTGCAGCTGGTTCGCGACCAGCGGCTGCTTCACGGATTTTTTGAGCAGCTCGATCTGCAGGGGCGAATGGTTGGAGACGCCGAAGTGGCGGACTTTGCCGCTCTCCTGCAGAAGATCGAAGGCCGCGGCTACTTCTTCCGGCTCCACGAGGGCGTCCGGACGGTGAAGAAGAAGGATGTCCAGGTAATCCGTATTCAGACGTTGCAGGATTCCGTCGACGGAAGCGAGAATATGCTCCTTGGAGAAGTCGAAATAACCTTTGCGGATGCCGCATTTGCTCTGGATGATCATGGTCTCGCGCAGGCTCGCGTTCATGCCGATCGCTTCGGAGAAGTGGGTCTCGCATTCGCCTCCGCCATAAATATCAGCGTGGTCGAAGAAGTTGATGTTCTCCTCCATCGCGGTGCGTACAAGCGTCTCGGTCTCTTTCAGGGAAAGCTGCTTAATGCGCATGCAGCCGAGAATCACATTGGAAGCTTGAATATCCGTGTTCGCTATCGGTATCATTTTCATCGCGGTCGTGCCCCTTTCGGCATAGTTTCCATATCAACATAAACGATAGAGTGGACTCGAGGTCAACACTTTTTGAACTTCCGCTTGCGATATCGTTTGACAATACGCGGCTATTGGCGTAACCTCTAGACATTTAGTAACGATTCGGAAAGCGGGTATGTGAAACATGACTTATACGATTTCGCAGGCAGCCGAACGATCGGGGCTCTCGATTCATACCATTCGGTATTATGACAAAGAAGGTCTGCTGCCATTCATCGATCGCCGCAACGGGACGCGCGTCTTTAGCGAGCAGGATATCGACTGGATCGATCTAATCCGGTGCCTCAAACAGACCAAGATGTCCATCAAGGATCTCCGAAGCCTGATCCAGCATTGCACCGACAACGATGCCGTGCTCGACAAAGGGATGCAGATTCTGCTGGACCATAAGCGGCAAGTGGAAGCGCAGCTCGAAGAGATTAAGGGCAGCCTGGACACCATCAATTATAAAATACAGCATCTTCCGCAAATGTACCGGGATCGCTTCGCGAAGGAGCCGGCGCTGCCGTAAACGGGCATCCGACCTTTGGACCTCGCCCCTTTAGCCGAGGCTATGCGTGAGCGAGACCGAAGCGCCGGCGAGTCCGCGATACGAAGCGGTTAGCGGCGCCAGGCCGAACTCGGGTGTATGAACGCGCCGGTTCGCAACGAAGTCTTCCAGCGAATAGACGCCGAACGATGCCGCTTCGCTCAAGGATATCGCCTCTACGACGACTCCGTTGGTTCCGCCTTCCAGCGCGTCGACCTCGAAGCCGCCTATGCCCCCGTCCCGGGCCGTCATCGCGAACGGCTTCAAGAGATGGATCACGAGCAGCGCATCGCCGACTTGTCCGTAGATCGTGCGTTCTTCCGCGATCCAATCGCCGGGCGGTAGGATGCCCGCGATCGGGCGGTCGATATCGACTGCGGAGGCCGGCTGATACAACGCGATCAAGCAATTGCGATCCACGGCAATGTCTTCCGCGCCGCTGCTATGCCGCAGCTTATCGCCCCCCTGAGCCGGATGGACGAAGTACGCTTGATTGACGGCTCCATCGGCAATGGGGAACGTGACGTCCCAGCGATGCTGCTCGTTATCGAATTCGGCCGCGCGATCCAGCATGCCGCCGATCGCGAACGACTTATCCAGCAACACGACGCTGCGGCGGCGCGTTTGGGGATCGAGCGCGGAAGCGGGGTAATCGCGTCTAATCTCCAGCGGGTACGATCGGTCTAGCGCCGATCGGCGGATCGACTCGGGTATCTCGTAGCTTAACAAGCCGGAATATTCCGGCCGCTCGACCGATGCCGGAAGCGCGAAGTCTCCGAATTGGACGTAGTCGAACGCGACGCAGCGATCGGCCGGCGCGTCCGTTGGCAGCGAACGCGAATGCGGACCGGCCCAAGCGCCGTGAAAGTAATAGTCGGCGCGTTCTTGCCAGAGCCACTCCAACAACCGCCCGACGTCGTCCTTAACGGCTTCGTCCCGGACGAGCTCCCAAGCGGCCGAATAAGCTTGCGTCCAGTGCCAGAACCAAGGCAATATGCCGTACTCGGACATGCCGTGGGCTTCAAGCTGGGCGAGCGTGGCCCGAACGCGTTCGGCGCCGGCCCGAAGGAGGGCGGCATCTTCCCGGATCGTGCCGAACACCAGCGCGGCGGCGGTATGTTTGGCTTCGTGATGGTTGAATTGCCGAAGCGGCGCCGCATAATATCGCGAGCGATACATATGGTCAATGCCGAGGTCCAGCTGTTGCCGCAGCTCCGAAGGCATGCCGTCCCCATAAGCGGAGCGGAAGGCCGCGAGCAAGCAGCCCATGATTTCGGCAGGCAAAATATGTTTGGGCGCGGCTACGGGTTCAATGCCTAGATTCAACGGCCAATGGCCGTATGTAACGCTGCCCGGATCGCGATCTTGCAAGGTTAGCACGCGAAGCAGCACGTTTGTCGCGGTGTCGAT
>JAQSXN010000423.1 GCA_029256665.1 Paenibacillus sp. | reverse complement strand
ATGACGATCGGGAGCTGAAGGCCGAGCGATCGGACGTTGTTCATCGATTTCTCGGTGAAGACGGCGGCGGGCAGTATCCGCATCAGATAATTGTCGGCCGACAAGGACTCCCAATATGAAGACGGATAAGCCTCGCTGGCATAGTAGCTGGAGAACATGTCCCCGGAGCTGCTGGTGCCTTCCTTCTCAAGGACGTAGCCGGATGACTTGAAATAGAGAATGATGTTTTCGATATGAAGAAACGGATTCGTGTACAGCTCGGCCAGATCGGTTTTGACCTCGTTCATTTTATCGTATCGACGGTTGCTCTCGACGTTGCTCAAGACGCCGATATTGGCGATCCAGCGGTCGGACTGGGTGAGCGAGAGGATCATGTTCCGGGTCATGCGGAAGTGGTTCTCGTAGCTTTCCACCGTCTGCTTGATGCCGAGCTCGTTGTACCGGACAATCTCGTCGTACAGCTTGTTGCGCAAATATAGATAAGAAAAGACGTTAAAAGCGGCAAGCAGCAAAATAACGCTAAGGAAGCTAGCCATCAGCTTGACGAGCAGCGAATTGGACGCAAAGCCCAGCTTTAATTTGGACAATCGTGTCATGGTAGACCCCCCTCTGGATGACGTCTGAGTATGCGCATTTGCGGATTGATCCACAAATTTGCATATTCCTTTTTCTCTATTCGCGATCGGCACGGGCGCCAAGAGGCGCGCGCGGAGCAGGAGGCAGCCGCCGTCTTGTTCTCGTACGTCCTATCATACTTGCTGGGCGCTCCTGCGGACAATATGCACTTTTCATCATTTATACACATCTCTTCCGATATCCGATGATTTGTCGATTCGCATCCATATGTGAGGATATATTTCATGACTAAGCGCGGTATATACTCCTATCACAAGGTTTACGCCGAATGCGTCAGGAAACCTAACAACAACCAAACATCGAGGAGAAATGTGTATGGCTCATACAAGTGTTACGCCAAGCATGTCCGGCGCGGAGGAGGTTCTTGCGTCCCAGCTCCGCAGACCGGGCAAGTGGAGACGGTTGTGGCAGCAGAACAAATATTTGTGGCTTCTCTTCCTGCCTTGCCTAATCTATTATCTCGTGTTCCGGTACGCGCCGATGTTCGGGCTGGTGATTACATTCAAGGATTACAACCTGTTCAGAGGCGTCTGGGCGAGCGATTGGGTCGGCTTCAAATATTACCGGATGTTTCTGGAGAATCCCGACTTCTTGCTTCTAATGAAAAACACGTTTTTATTAGGCATCATGAATTTGGCGTTCGGCTTCCCGGCTCCGATCATTCTGGCGCTGCTCCTCAACGAAGTGCGGAAGGCGGCGTTCAAACGGTTCGTGCAGACGGTCAGCTATTTGCCCCACTTCATCTCCAACGTCATCGTCGCGAGCATGGTCATCATGTTCCTGTCGCCGACGGGCGGACTCATTAACGATATGATCGTCGCGCTCGGCTTCGAGCCGATCAACTTCATGAACGAGCCGGGGTTGTTCCGGGGCATCTACGTCCTGTCGGAAATATGGCAGCATATCGGCTGGGAGACGATCATTTATTTGGCGGCGCTGACCGCGGTCGATCCTCAGCTGTACGAGGCGGCCAGCATCGACGGGGCAAGCCGGATGCGCAAGCTCTGGCACGTGACGCTGCCCGGCATCTCGTTCGCGATCGTCATCACGCTTATTATGAATATCGGCTCGGTACTAGAGATCGGCTTCGAGAAGGTGTTCCTGATGCAGAATCCGGCCATCTACGAAACCGCCGACATCATCAGCACCTACGTGTACCGGGTAGGCATGGAACAGGGCAACTTCAGCTACGGGGCCGCGATCGATCTGTTCATGGGCATCATCAGCCTGATCTTCATCTATTCCGCGAACTTCATCAGCCGGCGCGTCAGCGAGACGAGCATATGGTAGCAGGGAGGAGAACGTCATGAAGCTGCAAAAAATAAGCGCGTTCCACGTCGTCAGCACGATCATTCTCCTATTGGTGGTCGTCGTGACCTTGTACCCGTTCCTTCACATGCTGGCGGTGTCGCTCAGCAGCGACGCGCATGTCATGAAGAACGAAGTAACGATCTGGCCCAAGGGACTGAACTTCAATATGTACGAAATCGTGTTCGGGGATCCGAAAATGTGGAATGCCATCAAAAATACCGTCGTCTACACGGCGGTCGGCACCTCGATCGCCCTGATCGTCACCTCGATGGGCGCCTACGCGCTGTCCCGGTCCTACATGGCCTTCCGCAAGGGGTTCATGATGATGATCGTGTTCACGATGTTTTTCGGCGGCGGCATGATCCCGACGTTCCTCGTCGTTCGATCCCTCGGCTTCGTCGACACGATTTGGGGAATGGTCATTCCGGGCGCGGTCAGCACCTGGAACCTCATTCTCATGCGGACTTTCTTCGCCGGCATCCCCAAGGAGCTGGAGGAGTCCGGCCGCATCGACGGCCTGAACGACATCGGCATTTTCATGCGCATCGTCGTGCCGCTGTCCAAAGCTTCCTTCGCTACAATCGCCCTCTTCTACGCGGTGGGCTTGTGGAATAATTTTATCTTCCCGCTCTTGTACCTGCGCACTCCCGATATGTTCCCGCTGCAGGTGCTTCTGCGGAACCTGGTTCTCGCCGGCAGCGCCAGCTCCGGAGATGTAACCCGAATTGGAGGTGATAATCAAATCGTCGAAGAATCGTTAAAGTACGCGACCATCATGGTCTCGTCGCTGCCGATTCTGATGGTGTATCCTTTTATTCAGAAGTATTTTGTCAAGGGGGCCATGATCGGGGCGGTCAAAGGCTGATGATTCCGCCGCTCCGGCAAGCAAGACGCAGGTCGTACGCACATCATTTAAGGGAGTTGGTTTACATGAAAAGAACGCTAGCGCTCATTCTAACGGGGGTCATGGCGATCTCGCTGCTCGCGGCGTGTTCAAGCAATAGCAATAACGGCAACAACGGCACCGAGCCGACCGCGACGGCGGACGGGGGGCAAGGGAGCGCGCCGGAGAGCAAGACGTTCACCGCGCTGCTGGACAACAACCCGACGTTCCCGTATAACGAGGAATGGCCGATCTGGAAGTGGCTGGGGGAGAAGACGGGCGTGACGCTCAAGGTGCAGACGCCTTCCGGCAAGCTCGGCGAGTCGCTGAATCTCGTGGTGGCGTCCAAGACGATGCCCGACCTGATGTACATGCCGAACCGCAGGGAGTCGAACAAATTCGGCCAGGACGGCGCGCTTGTGGACATTATGGAGCATATCGACGGCATGCCGAACCTGAAGAAGTGGATGGAGCAGTATCCGGAGGAAGCGAAAGCCGCCCTGTCCCATGACGGGAAGATGTACATGTTCCCGAACCAGGGCTTCGGCGAGACGAACCGCTTGATCTGGCTGTACCGCGAGGACGTGTTCGCGAAGGAAGGATTAGCGATGCCGAAGACGTACGACGAGCTGTACGAGGCGCTCAAGACGTTGAAGGCGAAATACCCGGACAGCTACCCATTGTCGATTCGCTACGGCCAGATTCCGGACGAGATGAACACGAACATGACGGTCAACTTCGGCACGGGAGAAGGCGCGTACTTCGATTTCGATGCAAAGGAATATCGCTACGGCCCGATCGAGGACAACTACAAGGCGATGGTCGCCATGTGGAAGAAGTTTTACGACGAGGGACTCATCCCGCCGGACTTCCTCTCCCTGCAGACGAAGCAATGGCAGGACATGGTGTCTACGGGCCAGTCGTTCGTGACGATCGACTACATCAGCCGCGTCGACTTCTTCAATAACGCGATGCGGAAGGAAAATCCCGAGTTCAATATGCAGTTCATGGCGCCTCCGGCGGGTATGCCGGGCGGCAAGCAGCAGAATCCTTATTTCCACTACATGGAGGGCGGACTGACGGTCGCGTCGACGTCGAAGAACATCGAGGACATCATGCAATACATGGACTTCTTCTACTCCGAAGAGGGACGCACGCTGACGAGCTGGGGCGTCGAAGGCGAGACGTTCGTCAAGGAAGGCGATGCGAACAAGTTCAAGCCGGAGTTCACGGACGTGACCGAAATGCGCAAGCAGACGGGGCTTCAGACGAGCGGCACGTATACATGGATCGACTATGACGCCCACCTGTCGCTGTTCACGGAGGATCTTCAGAACGCGTACACCGAAGCGGCCAAATACGATCCGCCGTCGATGCAGCCGCGCCCGGCCTTCACGGAGAGCGAAAACGAAGTCATCTCGCTGACCGGCCAGGCGATCAAGAAGCACCGCGACGAAAGCTTCGCCAAGTTCATTACCGGCTCCAGAAGCTTGGACGAGTGGGAGCAATACGTCGAAGAAATCAAAAAACTTGGCGTCGACGAGCTGCTGAAGACGTACAAAACGGCCTACGACCGCATGCAGGGCGTCGAATTGAAATAGGCTTTCGAACAACGTGAAATCGCGCCTTCCT
>JAQSXN010000422.1 GCA_029256665.1 Paenibacillus sp. | reverse complement strand
TCCTCCTCGCCGCCCCTCGTTTCTTGCCTGAGCACGATTCGGAGTCACGCATATTCTTAGAAGTCCGACCCTGCAGCAACCCAGCGTCCCCCATTTCCACCGCTAAGCGGGCAGCATCTCCACCGCCGCTTGCTTGCCGCTGAGCTGAATGCCGGTCGCCTTCTTCCCGCTTCCGGCAAGGTCTGCGATAAGGCGCTCCAGGAGCGCCTTTGCTTTGGGCCCCTCTTTGCCGGAGATCCGCACGACGAGCAGTACGCGATTGCCCGATTCCAGCAGCTTGGCCGCTTGCCTCAGCTTCGTGTCGTAGTCGTGCTCCTCGATGTCCGGAGTCAGCCGCAGCTCCTTTACCTTGCCCGCTCCATCCTTCAGCCGGCTCTCCTTGTTCTCTTGGTCGCGCTGCGCCTTGGCCGCTCCGCGCGCCACCAGCTTGCAAGGCGGCGGGCTGCTCATCAGCGACGTGCACACCAGGTCCGCTTTCGCCTCCTTGGCCAGAGCCAGCGCTTCTTCGCGGGATACCACCCCGAGCGCCTCTCCGTTCACGCCGGTAAGCATAACTTCGAAGCTTTTTATTTGTTCGTTCATTAATAGCTTATTAGACATCCGCCATCCCATTCCTTCCCGTACAACCTCTCCCGCCATTATACGTCAAGGACGCCCGTTTGACGAATGCCGGAAACGGCCGGATTGTCGGAGGCCATGTCGCCGCCGGCCTCGCGCAGCTTCTTCTTGCCCCGCCAACGAATGAACGATAATGCGCCGCGAATATATTCGTCCAAAATCATCGCGATGTAGATGCCCGTCAGCCCCCATCCGAGGCCGATGCCGAACCAATACGAGACGCCAGTGGCGACAATCGACAGGGAACCAAGCGATATCCACATCGTGAACCTGGTGTCGCCGACCGCGTTTAAGGCGTTCTGAAGCGCCATATTCAACATTTTGCCCGGCTGCAGCAAGATGTTAAGCCCCAGCAGCGAAACCCCGAAGGCGATAATGGCGGGGTCCTCCGTGAACAAGCCGAGCACGGGCTTGCCGATCGCATAGATCACGACCGCGTTGACCAGCACGAGCCCCAGACCGATGCCGAGCGCGCGGTACGACGTGCGGTACGCTTCTTTCATATGACCTGCGCCGTACAAATGGGCAATCTGGATCTGCAGCGCGAGCGCGATGGAGTATCCCAGCATGAAGCAGAACGACTCCAGCGTGTTCATATACGTCCGCGCGGCCAACTCCGTCGCTCCTATGATCGCGATATAAGAGAAAATCGCCATCTGCGAGAACACCCAGCACGACATATTGACGCCGAGCGGCCAGCCGATGCGCATCACCTCGCCGAACAATCCGCGGTCGAACAGCTTGAAGTCGCGGAACGCGATTCGGCGCTCGAACGCATGCAGGAACATGTAGAGCAGCACGATCACGGCAAGCAGCCGGCAGATGACGGTGGACAACGCGACGCCGAGCAGCCCCCACTTCGGGAACCCCCACGCTCCGAAAATAAAAGCGTAATTAAGCGCCACGTGCACGACGTTCATTCCGATGGCGATATACATGGGCCCCTTCGTATTGCCCGTGTTCCGAATCGCCGTGCTCAAGGCCGACATAAGCGCCACTAGCACCATTCCCCCGCCTACGATCGATACATAGGTTTCCGCCAGAGGAAGAAGCTCTTCGGGCAGCTGGAGCAATGCCGAAATCTCTCTGGGGAACAAATAAAGCAGGGCGCTGACGAGGAGCCCGATCCCGCCGCTGACCGTCAGCGACATAATGCCGAGCCTTCTCGCGTCCTCGGCCTTTCCGGCGCCGAGCTTCTGCGCGATGAGAATGCCGGCTCCGCTCGCGATGGTCACGAACAACGTCATGACCGCCGAAAACAATTGATTCGAAAACCCGACGACGGCAACCGCGTCATCCGATATCCGGCTGACCATCAGCGTATCCGCCGCGCCTAGCAGAAACTGCAGGAACAGCTCGATGAAAATCGGCCAAGCGAGCACCCACAACGTTAATTTTTTTGTATTTGCCACGGTTCCCAGTCCTCCTGAAGGAGCTCTGATCAGCCCCGTCTCTCACTCGATGTCTTCTTGCATTATAGATGGTATACTGAAAAAAAGGGTTCAATAATTCAACCGAAACTTTCATTATTCCAACCTCCAAAGTGCACCGGCTGTCACGGACATTCGGAGGCGAAGCGCGTTTCATATCGAGAATGAATGCAAGGAGAGCTGATCAGCCATGAGCATCATCGAGCTAACGGTACCTCCCCTGCCCCATTACATAATCGGAGGACACGCGGACATGCCGCCGGGGCGCAAACATCCGGGCCGCAGGTCGATCGGGTTATTCGATCTGATTTTCGTAATCAAGGGCTGTCTCTTCATCAGCGAGGACGATCGACATTATGAGCTTCGCGCGGGACATGTGCTTGTTCTTCGGCCGGACGCCGAACATTATTCGACCAAGGCATGCGAGGAGGACACGGAATATTATTGGGCCCACTTCCACACGCTCGGCGAGTGGTCCGTTGCGGAAGACCCATTGGCCCCCGCGCGGATGCATGATTCCGCGGAGCCCGTGCCGGTCGACGAGCAATTCTCGCCGCGGCCGTTCGTCAAACGGTTGCCCCAATATGCCAAAATAGCCAACATGACCGCGCTCGAGCACAAGCTTCAGCAGCTCTCGTCCATGAGCTTCAACGATCATATCCACGGCGTCCGCTGGAAGCAGCAGCTGGCGTTCCAGGAGGTCATCGACCTGCTGTCCGCTTCGGTAGAGGCGCGGTCGCCGACTCCGGCTCTCGCTTGCGCCGAGAAAGCCGCATCGTATTTGCGCCAGCATTATCGCGAAGACATCACGGCGCAGTCGCTGGGCGAGGCCATCAACTTTCACCCCGTGTACATCGCCCGCTGCATGCAGCGCGAGTTCGGCTGCGCGCCGTTCGACTACCTGCTGCGGTTCCGCATCCAGCAGGCCAAGCTGCTGCTGCTGCAGACGGACTTGTCCGTCTCGCGCGTGGCCGAGGAGGTCGGCTTCAACCAGTCGGCTTATTTCGCCACCTGCTTCGCCAAGTTCGAAGGGCTGTCTCCGCGCCAGTACCGCCAGCGGTTCTCGCTGAAGTGAGAGGGCGGCGCTACAAGGGCGATTGGATGTAGTTTTTTACATCCAATGGCGCCCCGGCAGCACCTTCGGGCGACTGGATGTTATTTTTAACATCCAACACCGCCACGGCGGCGCTACAAGGGTGATTGGATGTAGTTTTTTACATCCAATGGCTCCTCCGCGACGCTTCAAGCGCGGTTAGATGTAGTTTTTTATATACAATGACGCCCCGGCAGCACCCCGCGAGCGATTGGATGTTATTTTTAACATCCAATGATGCCCCGGCGTCTACAACGCTACTTTTTAGTCTTGCTGCTCCAACATACGCTCCCACACTACCTGCAAAGCTACCTTTTAGCTCTACTGCTCCAACTTCCCCCAGCCGTCTGCAACGTTACTTTCTAACCTTGCTGCTCCTGCTCGCGCTCCACAACGACGCTTCACGTGCGATTGGATGTAGTTTTTTACATCCAACCCCGCCCCGCACACGTAAAAAACACTACCCTCCTCGTAGAAGTCACGTGACATCTACAGAATCGGATAGTGTTTGGCAAACGGTTCGTATGCGCGTTGCGATTAATACAGCGGCTCCACGCGCACCGCGCAGACTTTAAAGCCGGGCATGCGGCAGGTCGGATCGAGCGCTTGATGCGTCAGCTTGTTCACGCTCTGCGTATCGCCCCAGTGCATGGGGACGAACACCGTGTCCTGGCGGATGGTCGCCGAATAACGGCTGCGCAAAATAATGTCGCCTCGGCGGGAGGACACCGTCACGAGCTCTCCGTCGCCGATCCGCAGCTTCCGTGCGGTCGCCGGGTGCAGCTCGACGAACGACTCCACGTCGCGCGAAGCGAGCGACGGACTGCGCCGGGTCTGCACGCCCGTCAGGTAATGCGTCAGCACCCTTCCCGTCGTCAAGTACAGCGGATACTCCCCGTCCGTCATTTCTTTGGGGAAATGGTTCTCCACCGCGACCATCTCGGCTTTGCCGTCCGCATGCGCGAACCGCTGCTCGAACAATCGTTTGTCGCCGGGATGGTCCTCGGCCGGACATGGCCAATAGACGCCTTCCTCCCGCCTCAGCCGATCGTACGTAATGCCGTAATAATCGGCAATCCCGCCTTTGCTGGCTAGACGCAGCTCCTCGAAAATATCCTCCGACTTCTCGTAGTCGAACCAACGTCCTCTGCCCAAACCTTCCGCAATGTCGCACAACACTTGCCAGTCATGGCGAGCTTCGCCCGGGATCGGCCGCATCGCCTCGCGCAGCAGCACGCGTCCCTCCAGATTGGTCATGGTGCCTTCATTCTCGAGATAAGCCGTGACCGGCAGCAACAGATCCGCCATCCGCCCCGTCTCGGAGA
>JAQSXN010000421.1 GCA_029256665.1 Paenibacillus sp. | reverse complement strand
ATCGGACGGCACCGTGACCGCATGGGGAAGGAACACTGATAATCAGTCCAATGTTCCTGGCAGCCTTACTAATGTGATAGACATAGCGGGAGGAGAGACTTTTTCGCTAGCTCTAAAGGCGGACGGCACGGTGGCGAAATGGGGATTGCATCCCAGTACTTATCCTGACGGACTCGAGAGCGTGGTTTCTATCGCGGCTAATGAATTGCATGCAATGGCTTTAAAAGCAGACGGAACCGTGGTTGCATGGCATTACGGCGTAGGGCAGGTCGGCGTGCCAGGCGGTCTTAACAACGTGGTTTCCATTGCCGCGGGAACGAACCATTTTCTAGCTTTGCAAGCGGACGGCAATGGCGGCGTCGATGCGGCGTCTCTTCAATATGCGTGGACGTAAAGCATTGCCGTGCCGTCCGGCGGATGGGAAGACTTTGGCGACGGGGATACGCTCACGCGTGAAAGCGGCAGCGGCGATTGGTATTTACACATTAGAGGCGCGGATCAAGTCGGGAATACGGTTCATGCGGTTTCCAATCCGTTCGTTCTGGATAATACGGCTCCCACGGCCGTCGTTACCAGTACGGCAAGCGGTACGGTCAACGCTCCTTTTCCCGTGACCATTACGTTTAGCGAAGCGATTAGCGGCTTGACGGAGAGCGATCTCGTCATCGGTTACGGAACGTTATCGAATTGGGATACCGTGACCGCGTCGACGTACACGGCTATCGTGAACCCGACGACTAGCGGCGAAGCCGTTACCGTGACGGTTGCAGCTAATTCCGTGTTGGACGGAACAGGCAACGCGAATCCCGCGTCCAACACCCTAAGCTTAATGTACGACACGACCAAGCCTGTCGTCGTCTTCGGAGGCTTTACCGACGGACAGCTGTTTACCGCGCCTCCGGCGAACGTTACGCTTACCGTCAACGAAGCGGTATACTGGATCTCGGACGGCGCCGAATTGGATTCCGTCAATGCTTTGCCGCTCATAAGCATGGAAAAGGACGGAGCGCCCTTCGCCGACTATACGGCCAGCTTCGACGAGAATTCCTTGACGTTAACTTTAACCTTCGATGATAGGCTGGAGGACGGCCGTTACGAGGTGCTGGTCGCAGGCAACGCGGTGCGCAATATGAACCGCAATACGCTTGACGCGGCAAGCTCGGCCTTTACCGTGGCGGTGCCTGTCATTACGGGGATTTCCGCTACTGAAACAAACCTGCCAAGCGCCGGCGGCGATACGATCGTTTCGGTAACGGGGGCGAACCTGAATGGGCAGACCATAGAGATCTATGCGGATGGAATCATGTCCGCGCCAGCGGTTGTTATCGGCGGCGGCGCAGCGGAGGCGACGGTCTCCCTTCCGCGCAACTTGACTTACGCGAATCAAAGCCATACATTAACCGTTTTCCTGAACGGCGTAGAGGTTGCAGGTCGATCTGCAGCGGTGACCGTGAGCGGCATGCCCGTGCCGATTATCTACTCCGGCCAAGCCGAATTAGCCGCGCTGGACATCTCCGCTTCAGGCAAGTCCCTGGAGCTGCTGCCATTATTCGCTCCCGAGATAACGACATATACCGCGGAAACGGATGCGGAGGAGATCGAGCTGCATGCGGCTGCCGCTCACCCCAAGGCGAATGTGGCGCTGCTTGGGGAAGGAACGGGCGGGTCGACGAACGTCGCGCTGGCGATGGGCGCCAATGTGCTGACGATCAGGGTTCAAGCAGAGGACGGGACGGTCAGAACATATACGTTGACGATTCATCGCGTTGCCAAAGACGGGGATGCGGGTCCTGGCTCTCCGGCATGTTCCTTTGCCGATATTGCGAATCACTGGGCCAAACCGGCTATTTGCGAAGCGGCAGACCTGGGCATTGCGGAAGGCGCGAGCAGCAAGCTCTTCGTGCCGCCGGACGGCTTCGTGACGCGCACGGAGTTCGCCGTCATGCTGCAGCGAACCCTCCGAATCGCGATAAGCAGCGAGGACAAGAAGATGCCTTACAGCGATGCGGGCAGCATTCCGGAGTGGGCTCGACCGGCGATCCTGACAGCCGTAACGGAAGGCATTCTCGAAGGCTATCCCGACAATACGCTCAGGCCTGCAAGAAGGGTCACCCGAGCCGAAATGGCTGCCATGCTTTCGAGGGCCATGACCTGGGATACCGGACTTACGCAAGGTCCCGACTTCGCGGACCATGACAATATTCCGCTTTGGGCCAAAGGCTACATCGAAGCTGCCCGCATGCATGGAATTATTACGGGGCGGGAAGGCAATCAATTTGTACCGGACGGGCTAACGACTAGAGCGGAAGCGGCGGTAGCCATGCTGCGTCTGTGGAAGCTGCTGTATGAATAGAAATTCCCGAGGATAAGCAAGAAGGAGGGACGCCAAGGTTGCCTGGGCGTCTCTTATTTCTTTCTAGTTAATGTTAAGGATAAGCTGTAGCTTTTATGCCAATATCATGCAACAATAGGGAAGTTGAGCACGTTAGTAGGATGACGTGCCATAGTAACGATGCTGATGAACGCGGAGGGTTTCTCTTGAATTACTTTTACATTCTCATATTTTTGTCATTATGGACCATGGGGTTGGTCTTATTGACGCACAACCGCAAGGCCAACTTCTGGATCAGCACGACGCTGGCGACCGGAGGAATGGCCAGTTTCGCGTTCTCCGTCCATCTGACGATTGTACCGCTGCTGCTTCCCCGCGGTTGGCTGTCGCCTTTGATGGGCACGATTCTATACGAGGCGAGCGTCGTTGCCATGACGATCTACTTCTATCTCTTTCCGTTCGCGGCTTGCATGGGCGCGTTATGGCTTAGCGGCATCAGGTCCGGCAAGGCGAGAATGCTCGTCTCGGCGCTGCTGGCCCTTCCCGTTGCGGCGGCGCTCGGCGAACATCTGCGGCATCAGCCATGGGGGCACTTCGACATTGATGGAATACGGACGCTTGCCGCGTTTTATTTCATCATTAGTTTTGTATTCTACTATCTGGCGGTCAAGCTGGAGAAGGATATGCATAAGAAGAAGAACAAAAGAAGGGTGGGCATCCTTTTCTCTTTCGGGACCTTGTATCCCTTCTTCACCGACTTTGTCGGGTTCCGATCCTTGACCATTGGGCATTGGAGATTCGATCTGGAGAGCAACGGCGCGTGGCAATACAATGTCGTCGTCATCTTGGGCTTGGTTGCGATCATTACTTATTTTCTAGTGAAAAACGGCTTCATGGGGATTAAGCTCCGAATCGAGCAGGAGAAGATGGACGTATCCATGCGCGCGCTGACGATGGGGGTCTCCATTCTGAATCACTCCATCAAAAACGAAATCCAGAAAATCAATTATTTGACCGAGAAGACGGAGGGTTACATCCAGGCCGGCCAATCGGACAAGTCTCTGCAGTCCATCGAGCAGATTCATTCCGTTACGGCCCATATGCTGAATATGGTGGGGAGAATCAAGGACAAGGCGGAGGATATCGTGCTGACCGAGAGCCGGACGGATATCAGGGACTTGTTGGAGGAGGTGCTTCAGCCCATGCAGCCGCTGCTTGAAAACAGTTCCGTCCAGGTGAGTATCGAATATGAGTCGGACGGTCATCTAGTTGCGGACGCGACGCATCTCAAGGAAACGTTGTCGAATCTGATTCAGAACGCCTTGGACGCGATGCCCGCCGCGGGGGGCAAGTTGACGCTGCGATCGTTCCGTCTCAAGCGCCATTACTTGATCGAGGTGAAGGATAACGGCTCCGGCATTCCGAAGGATCAGCTGGGCAAAATATTCGAACCGTTCTACACGACCAAAAAAAATGCCTATAATCACGGACTGGGCTTGCCTTATTGCGCGTCCGTCCTGTGGAAGCATGGAGGCAAGCTGACGGTAGCGGCGTCGGATTCCGGAAGAGGGACGACCGTCACGCTGCAATTCCCGGGCCGTCGGTTTATCGCCGCGGACGCGCTCCCCGCGGACGTTGCCGCAGACCCGTTGAAGGGAAAACTTATTCGCCTCGGAAGAAGATAAGTTTGTTTTTGATGCTCTTTATCTGCGATTTGATCGTATTCGTCGATTTGTGAAGCTTATCGGAAATTTGCTGCTTGCTCAGCCCTTCCTTCCGTAGCTCGAATACTTCTCTCTCCATCGGGGAGAGCTCCCTTAACTGAATTTCGTTCCGCATGATCCGGGCGGCGTCGGCATGGATCGTCGACCGGTCCTCGTGCGCCTCCCTGACCGCGCGGACGATATCCTTGTAGCTCAGCTTATTAATGTAATTAAGCGCCCCGAATTGGAACGATTTCATAATAATCTCGCCCTCCGTGAGGGATGTCAGCATAATGACTTTAATTCCCCGCTCGTACAACTGCGACACGATTTCCTTCGTGGCTTCCAACCCATCCAGATTGTTTCCCGTCAAATTAATATCCATCAGTATGACGTCCGGCAGTTGCTGAAGCGCGGCTTCGACGGCTTCTTC
>JAQSXN010000420.1 GCA_029256665.1 Paenibacillus sp. | reverse complement strand
GCGTCCTCCGCCCGCGCCGATGGAATCCACCTCGATCATGGGATAGGTCACTTGATATTTGGAGAACACGGGCGCTTGCGCAAACACCGGCTCGCCTTGTACGATCATGCCGACATCGAAGCTCGTTCCGCCCACATCCGTCGTCAGGATGTTAGGTTGATTCAATTTCTTCCCTAGCGAGGCCGCTCCCATTACGCCACCGGCAGGACCGGAGGTCAGCAGGGCAACCGGCGTTTCCATGGCATGTTCAATCGAAGTAATGCCGCCGGACGATTTCATGACGAGCGGGCGATTCTTGTAACCTTCTTCGGCGAGCAGCGTCTTGAGCTTGTTCATGTACGTTTTGGTCTCGATGCTCAAGTAAGCGTTGATTGACGTCGTCGCCGTCCGCTCGTATTCCCCGATGACCGGGGTCAGCTCCGACGATAACGTGACGATCCAGTCGGGATTGCGGCGCAGCAGGTAATCTCGAATCCGCTTCTCGTGCGTATTGTTGGCGAACGACCAGAGCAAGCTGACCGCAATGGCTTCGATGTCCGACCGCTCGAACTCATCCGCGATGGCTTCGAGCGATGGCAGCGATAACGGAACGACGATCTTGCCGGCGTAATCGACCCGTTCGACGACGCCTCTTACGAAGTGGGGATCGTAGGCAGGCACCGCTTTGTCATGACGGCTGTAATCCATCACTTCGCCGGAACTTAGTCCCGCTACCTTCTGGTAGGTTCGGCCGATCAGAATCGCGTGTTCATGCCCCCTCGTCGTAATGATCGCCGTCTTGCAGCCCTGCCGCGTCAGAAGCGCATTGGTCGCTACCGTCGTTCCATGTGAGAATAAGACGGTCTCGCCAAGCAATTCCCTGAGGCCGACTCCCATGACGGATGCCGCATCCCGCACCGCGTCTACGACGCCTAGCTGAAAGTTAGGCGGGGTTGAGGGCGCTTTGCCCGTCCACATGGAGCCGTCGCTGCCGATAACGACGCAATCACTGAACGTTCCGCCGGAGTCCACCGCTACATAGTAGTTCATGTCCATCACATCCTTGTTCCGACTTCTAATGAAGTCAAGTTATGAAAGTGATCCGAAGGCAAGCTATCGTCGCCGATCCGAATCATGCTGCTGTCGAATTGCCGATAGCAATGCGGACAATAATGCGTACGCCACAGAAACTCCGTCTCGCCTTTGCCGTACGGGTCGACATATTTGCCCGATTCGCGGGCGGGCTTATCCGCTCTGGCCATGTAGCCATAAGCCTCCGCGCCGTGAGGAGCTATCGTGCAGCCGCATTCGCAATAGAAGTAGTGATGGCCGTCTTCGCCGATACCGATCAGCAGTCCGTGGAACAATTTCGCCTTTTGGCTTTCCAGCTTGATCTGCGCTTGCACGCGTGCCGGCTTGTCGGAATCCGCCCTCCTGGCTGCCAGTTTAGCCGCTCTATTCTCCTCTGTGGCAGCAAGGTCTACCGATGTCCCGACGATCGCTACTCCGTAAATCTCGGACGCGGTTGAAGCCGTTATACGGCCAAAGGCGATATCCTCCAGCACCAGGCTTGGCTCTCGTCGCAGCGGATCGCCGTAACCTCCGCCGCCGTTGGAGATGGAGCGGTACACATCCCCTGCGTTCAAGCTGCTATGCGACATATTGCCGTGAATTTCCGGCTCGCCGGCCACCTCCTCGAAGGATGCCGGAAGCTCTCCTTGGGCCAATTGTTGATCGGATAAAGCGTTTCTTTTAATATAAAACTGGTTAGTGGCGGATGGATGTCCTCCCGCGATGCCTACGGTAGCCGGGACCTTAGAGCCCATGCTATGCATGATAACGTCCGGTATCCCTTCCACGTCATGCACCACGTACATCCGGTCAATGCCGTTCCCCCCTCTGAACATGCCGGCTCCGCCGGAATCGGCCAATTGCTTGCGGTACAAATACAGAATGGGATATTCAAGCTCGTATTGCTCGATGTTCGAGATGCTGCTCTTGGCCGCGCCTACCAGTCCGCCCGTATCGATGCCGTCCTTGAAGGTCCGCGCGCCGCCGCCGCCGGCCATGCCATCCAGAATATCCGCTCCGAAATGCACGCCGAACTGATTCACTCCGTTCAGCTCCTCCTGCGCCTTGGATCCCGGCCAGCCTCCCATCGCCCGATCGGTATACGTACCGGATGCCAGCAGCATCTTGGATACAATATTGCCGACTAGCGCCATAATGAGCAGACCAATACTCGTCGTGGATTTGGATACGCCCGCCGGGAAGTTGGGATTGACAAGCGTGCCGCTCTCCGCATGAATGGATATCGTTCTGGCCACGCCGGATGTCGTCCATGGAATATCCCAGCATAACGTCGATACCAGCGTCCCGCTAAGCATCGCTTCCAAGGACGGGAACGTGATATTGATCGTTGCGGGAGCCTGCTTCGCGGTACCGGTGAAGTCGAAATGCAAGGAATCGTTACTCTTGCTCAGCTTCAGCACGATGGGATAAATGTTGTCGTCGAATTCCATGTATGCCCGGGAATACCAGCTGCCATCCGGAATTTTGCGCAGCTTCGCCCGAAGCAGCAGCTCAGCGTCGTTCAGGATTTCTTCCAGAAAATCCGTGAGTCCGTCCTTGCCAAGGCGTTCCGCCAATTGCAGCATATTCGCAATCAACGTGTTGCAAGCTGCCAGCTTGGCGCGCAGATCCAGCGCGAGCAAGTCGGGTACGCGGCTTTTGCGCAGGTAGTTGCGTTCTACGTCGGCAAGCAATACTCCGTTCTGCAGCACTTTAATGGAAGGCATGAGCGGCGCTTCGCCGTAAATGTCTTTGGCCCCGAGCTGCACTTGTCCCGGCGTCGGACCTCCGACGTCGATCTGGTGAATTTCCGCCCCTACCCAAGCCACAAGCTCTCCTTCGTAGAAGACCGGCATTACTAGCGCGATATCGTTCTGATGCATAATCCCGATATAAGGGTCGTTGCACAAAAAACCATCGCCCTCTTGAATTCCGGGGTTCTCCTGGTAGTTAGCCAGCACATCCTTGACGACGCAGCTCAATGTCGACCCTTTCGTCACAATGTATTGCCCGATCAGCACGCATTCTCCGTCGCGATTCATAATCGCTACGTTTAAATCCCCGATCTCGGTAGCGACCGGAGAGCCGGATACGCGCTTCATCGCGGTCGCCGCCTCCTCCGTAATGGACTGAAGACGATGCCTCAATATTTCGTATTGGATGGGATCGATTTTGCGCGGGGGCCTTGCGGCGGTTGTGTCTACCATGGTTTCATGCACTTCCTTTCGTCTGGATATTCACAAATTCGCTTGCATTCTCTTCGCATATTGGGCGAACCGTCTGCCGAATTGCTCCGCCGTCTGTTCCAGCCTCCGGGGAAGGGGATACAATCCTAAGCGGCCCAGTTGCTGTTCTAGATGCAGCTGCATCGGTTGAGCCTCCCGATCGCCGTTCATCACCCAGACTGCGGCCGGTTTCTCCGAAAGGCCGCCATTGTCGGCTGCCGCCCGAATGGTTGCCAGCCTCTCCGCCGCCCGTGGCGACAATTCGCCAGATTGAGACAAGGCTACCAGCAGCAGTGCGTCGTCAGGGTGATCCCCTTCCGCGAAGGGATCTTCTGGGTCTGCCATAACGACTTCGATTTCCGGAGCGCCCGCAATACTTTGGAGCAACCGTTCATATTCCTCGTTATCTCCGGGGATGTCGTCCAGCGGCACGATTTGGATCGAGGCGGCCTTTCGTTTGGCCGGAGCTTCCGACTGACGGGGAATCGCTCCGTACACCGCCATTTCGATGATGGCCTTCGTGCAAGCTTCGATCATTTCGTCCGAACCTATCGATTCCTCCGGCATGCCGATAAACATTTCCATCGACTGGCCGTTCGACAACAGCATGCGATCCATCATGCCCCAGATCATGGCCAATATCGCATTTTCGTTTAAATGTTCATTTAAACGGCCTAGCCTCTTCCATCTTCGCAGGACGTCTATTTTCTGGAAGACGTCCTTCTCCCAATAGCGGTTAATATAATGCTGGTAAATTCCGATATTGAACAAGCTCTCCCATTGAAAGATGCGGACCATGTTCAGATTCCGGCATTTGAATTCGAAGTGCTTGCGAATGTACGCCGTGAACACCTTCTCGGGATCGTCGTCGTCCCATTGCATCTCGCTCACATGCTGCTCCCACAGCCCGAACAGCCGATCCAGCACGCCGTGATAGAGCTTTTCCTTGGAAGCGAAGTAATAGTTAATTAAGGCAACGTTCACCTCCGCCTTGTCCGCAATGTCGCTTACACGCGTCCCCGCATAACCGTTCTGGGCGAATTGCTCTTCCGCGGCCAACAATATGCGTTCCTGTGCGCTCGTCTTTTCTTCTTGCGTTGTTTGAGGTGTCACGTGATCCCTCCTCTCAACCCTCTTTAAATATATTTTTAACTCCTGTCGCAATTATATCAAATGACTTTTCAATGTCAATATATCTA
>JAQSXN010000419.1 GCA_029256665.1 Paenibacillus sp. | reverse complement strand
TGTTGCTTTTGCAAGGTTGCCGGGATACTCCTTTCGAAAGTATGATACAATGGCGGAACAAATGTTCTAAAAGGGGACGGCGACGTGGGAGAGAATAAGGAGCGAGCGGAAGAGCTGGTTGCCGTGCCACCGTATACGGTGGCGCTGCAGGTGCGGCAGCTGGTGGAATACGTGTTCCTGAGCGGCAGCATCGATTCCCGCCTGCAGTCGATGGATTCGCTCCAGGAAGGGACGAAGGCGCATCAGCGGGTGCAGGAGACGTACGGCGAAGGGGATCGGAAGGAAGTATACCTGAGCACGGAGATCGAGTGCGAAGGCATGCTCTTTGCCGTGGACGGACGGTGCGACGGCTTGCTCGCCACGGAGGGGATGCCGACGATCGACGAGATCAAGTCGACGCGCGCCGACCTTTCCTTGCTGGAGGACAAGCCCGTGCACTGGGCGCAGGCGCTATTTTATGCCTATATGTACGCGAGAGACGAAGGGTTGCCCGCCATGGGCATTCAGCTGACCTACGTGCACAAGGATACGGGGGAGACGAAGCGATTCCGGCGCGAGGCGAGCTTTGGCGAGCTGGAAGAGCAGATCGAACATATCCTTCGACAATACGCGCCTTACGCCAAGCTCAAGCAACGACATGAGGCGGAGCGTGATGCCAGCATCGCCTCGCTCGCGTTCCCGTTCGACAACTACCGGGCAGGGCAGCGTAAGCTGGCCGGCGCGGTATATAAGACGATCGAAGAGGGCGTCTCCCTTTATGCAAAGGCGCCGACGGGCATCGGCAAGACGATCTCGACGACGTACCCCGCCATCAAAGCGATGGGAAACGGGATGCTGAAGCGGCTCTACTATTTGACCGCCCGAACGACGACTCGCGCCGCGGCTGAGGATGCGCTGAAGCATATGCGGAAGAGGGGCCTGCATATCCACTCCGTCACGATAACGGCTAAGGATAAGATCTGCTTCCAAGACGAGGTGCGCTGCGACAAGGAGCATTGCCCGTTCGCGGACGGTTATTACGACCGGATCAACGGCGCGATCCTCGACATGCTGGAGCACGAGACGATCATGTCGCGCGCCACGATCGAGCAGTATGCCCGCAAGCATACCGTCTGTCCGTTCGAGATGTCGCTGGACGCCGCTTACGCTTCCGACGCGGTTATATGCGACTATAACTACGTGTTCGACCCCCGTATCTCGTTTAAGCGGCAATATGCCGAGGGCAAAAAAGCGACGGCGCTGCTGGTCGACGAGGCGCATAATCTCGTGGACAGGGCGCGCGACATCTTCTCGGCGGAGCTGACGAGATGGCCGTTCCAGACGCTGCAGCGCGAGCAGAAGGGCAAGCATCGCGGCCTATACGAGGCGTCGAAAGCGATTAACGAATATTTTGTGGCGTTGCGGAAGACGATCGAGGACAACAAGGACAAGCCCGTCGTGTCGAATATGCTGCCGGATGAGCTGGTGAAGCACGCGGAGCGGTTCGCCCAAGCGGCCGAGCAGGTGCTGGACGGCGGGTTCTACGTGCAGGCGAGCGGCTCGCTGGATCCCGGCGCTTCGTCCTTCGGCGGCAACGGCGCAGGCGGGGCGGGCGGAGACGGAGACAACACGCTTCTCGACGCATACTTCGCCGTGTCGCAGTTTCTCCGGATGGCCAAGCTGTACGACGAACGTTTCGCCACCTTTGCGGAGGTGACCCGGCTCGATATGCGGGTGAAGCTGTTCTGCATGGATCCGTCGGAGCTGCTTAAGGAACAGGCGAAAGGGTATCGTTCCCATGTGTACTTCTCCGCGACATTGACGCCTGTCCGTTATTACATGGATATGCTTGGCGCATCCGATCAGGATTATACGCTGGCGCTTCCGTCGCCGTTCGAGAGCGAGCGGCTGCAGGTCGACGTCCGTCCGATCTCGACGCGTTATCAGGATCGTAACGAGTCGTACGGGCCGATCGCGAAGCTGATCGCGGATACGATCGCGAAGCGTAAAGGCAATTATTTTGTCTTTTTCCCCTCGTATGCCTACATGAAAGATGTCTACGACGCATATACAAAGCAAGAGGGATCGGAGAGCGGATCCGTCGTCAAGCTGCAGCGCACCGACATGAGCGAGGAGGAACGCGATGCGTTTCTCGCCGACTTCCGGCCGGACGGCGAGCGGACGCTTGTCGGGTTCGCCGTGCTAGGCGGCGTATTCTCCGAAGGCGTCGACTTGCCCGGTGACAGGCTCATCGGCGTCATTGTCATCGGAGTCGGCTTGCCCCAGCTCGGTCTGGAGCGCAACCTGCTGCGGGATTTCTTCCAGCGCGAGGGCAAGAGCGGCTACGATTACGCTTATGTCATCCCCGGGATGAACAAGGTGCTGCAGGCGGGCGGGCGACCCGCACGGAGACGGACAGCGGGACGATCACGCTGGTGGACGACCGGTATTTGCAATCGTCCTACCGCAGGCTGCTGCCCGAAGAGTGGCTGGCGAGCCTTAAAGGTAAAGAACGATTTTAGCGAATATTACGATTGACAGCTATTTCTTGCGGTGTTACAGTGACAAAGTAGATCAAGCAGAGACGGGAAAGGGGATTACGAGATATGGATAACCAAGGTCGCTTTACTGCGGTCCATCGCGGACAATTGCATCAACCACATCTCCGTAACGTAATCCCAGCGCGCGATTTATCGATTTGATACTTAGGGGAACCCCCTTGAATCGAAGGCGCATGGTTACGTTGCCGTAGCCATGCGCCTTCGTTATGCCATCCGGAGCTTTGCGACCCGCTTATGCGGGCGCGTTCTCTTGTGGTTGAAGAAGCGTGTCGCTTACGGCGGCGCGCTTTTTATTTTTTTGCAGACAGACAGAGAGATTTCCCGCCGACCCCCCATGGACTCGCGCGCGGACTTGAACGGAAGGTGTGAACGACACAATGTTCAGCGTATTAAAGAAGCTTAGCTGGTTCTTCAAGCAGAGCTGGAAGCGGTACACGATTGCCATCTCGTTGCTCGTGCTTACCGGCATTATCGACATTATCCCGCCTTGGCTGCTCGGCTACTTGGTGGACGGCATTCATCAGAGCACGATCGGCACGGCGGAGTTTAACCGGATCATGTATTTGTGGATCGGGCTGACGGTCGTCGGCTACGGCATCACGTACGTGTGGCATTACAAATTATTCGGAGGCGCGTTCGTGCTGGAGCGTTTGCTGCGGTCTAGTCTGATCGGGCATTTTCTCAAGATGAAGCCGACGTTCTACGAGCGCAACCGGACGGGCGACCTGATGGCCCGCGCGACCAACGATCTTGGCGCCGTCTCGATGACGGCGGGGTTCGGCATTCTGACCCTCGTCGATTCGACATTGTTCATGATCACGATATTGATCGTCATGGCCGTGGGCATCAGCTTCAAGCTGACGCTGGCCGCGTTGTTGCCGCTGCCGCTGATGGCGATCGCGATGTCCTACTACGGCAAGAAAATCCATCAGCGGTTCACGGATGCGCAGGATGCGTTCGGCGAGCTGAACGACAGCGTGCTGGAGTCCGTATCCGGCGTGCGCGTCATCCGCGCCTTCGTGCAGGAGGAGGCGAGCGAAGCCCGTTTTGCGGCCAAAACCAATGACGTGCTTGGCAAAAACATCGCCGTTGCCCGCATCGACGCGCTCTTCGAGCCCACGATGAAGGTGCTGGTCGGCACAAGTTATCTCATCGGTCTCTGCTACGGCGGTTTCCTGGTGTTCCAGAACGAGATTACGCTCGGCGAGCTGGTATCGTTTAATATTTTCCTCGGGATGCTCATCTGGCCGATGTTCGCGATCGGCGAGCTCATCAACATTATGCAGCGCGGCAACGCCTCGATCGACCGGGTGAACGAGACGCTCGGCTACAAGCCGGACGTGAAGGAAGCGGCTCAGCCCGCGTCCGTAAGCAACCCGACGATGATCGAATTCGACCGCGTAACCTTCAAATACCCGTCGTCCCAAGTCGACAATCTGTCGAATGTGACGTTCAAGCTGCGCCAAGGCGAGACGCTCGGCATCGTGGGACGGACGGGCAGCGGCAAGACGACGCTATTGAAGCAATTGCTTCGCGAATATCCGGTCGGCCAAGGCGCGATCCGATTGTCGGGCGAACCGATCGAGAATCTGGCGTTCGACAAGGTGCTTGGCTGGATCGGGTATGTGCCGCAGCAGCCGATTCTATTCTCGAAGACGATTCGCGAAAATATATTCTTCGGCTGCGAAGGCGGCGGCACCGAAGAGGATCTGCAACGCGCGCTCGAGCGCGCATCGTTCGCCAAGGATATCGCGTTCCTGCCGGACGGCCTCGACACGATGGTCGGCGAGAAGGGCGTGGCGCTCTCCGGCGGCCAGAAGCAGCGGGTCAGCATCGCGCGGGCTTTGATCGCGGATCCGGAAATACTAATGCTCGACGACGCCTTGTCCGCGGTGGACGCCAAGACGGAAGCCGAAATTATCGACGGCATCCGGACGGAACGCGCGGGCAAGACCACTTTGATCACGACGCACAGGTTATCCGCGGTGCAGCATGCGGACTGGATCGTCGTGATGGACGACGGACGCATCGTGGAGGAAGGCACGCACGAGACGTTGCTGGAGCGAGGCGGCTGGTATCGCGAGCAATACGATCGCCAGCAGCTCGAGGCGACGATCGAGAACTAAATTTTACTGAGAGATAGGAGGCGTGAAGAACAGTGAACACACCAACGGGCAAACGGTTGTTTCAATACGCCATGTTATATAAGAAACCGATTCTGCTGGCGATGCTGCTACTCGTGCTCGCGGTCTGCGCGGAGCTTACGGGCCCGCTCATCGCGAAGCGGATGATCGACCAGAACATTCTGGGCATCGAGAAGCCTTGGCATGAAGTGCAGGGCAAGCAGTCTTACGCGGTGCGGTATCAAGACAAGTGGTACAAACGGGAGGACCGATTATCGGAGGGAAGCGCGGCCTCGAACGGCGAAGCCGGGGTCGGCAAGGAGGTGCGGGTGCTCCAGGTCGGCCGCGATTACTACTTCCTGGACGGCGAGTTGGCGATCGACGGAGCCAAGAAGGTTAGCGGGAGCGTTATGACCGTAACCAATCCGGATACGGGCGCGACCGCGCAATATCCGGTACGGAAGCTGACAAAGGGCGAGCTGTACGCGTTCTACAAGCCGGAGGTGCCGGGCTTGCTGCGCCTCGCGGCGCTGTATTTCGGCTTGCTTCTTCTGGTGGCCGCGTTTGCATACGGGCAGCGGCTGCTGCTGCAAACCTCGGCCAACCGCATTGTGCAGAAGATGCGCGGCGACGTGTTCGCCCATACGCAGCGGCTGCCGGTGCAATATTACGACAATCTGGCCGCCGGCCAGGTCGTCTCCCGCGTCACGAACGACACGGAAGCGATTAGGGAGCTGTACGTGGGCGTACTCGCGAACTTTTTTACGGGGACGATCTATATCGTGGCGATCTTCGGAGCGTTGTTCCTGCTGGATGAACGACTCGCGCTGATCACGCTGCCGCTCGTTCCGATTCTGATCGTATGGATTATCGTCTACCGAAAGTTCGCGGCCAAATACAATCGCATCATCCGCACGAAGCTGAGCGAGATCAACGCGATGATCAACGAATCGATCCAGGGGATGACGATTATCCAGGCATTTCGTCGCCAGAAGGAGACGACCAAGGAATTCGACGAGCTGAACAACTATTATTTCAAGTATCAGAACAAGCTGCTTAGCCTCAATTCCATTACGTCCCATAATTTGGTTAACGTCTTGCGCAACGTCCTGTTCCTGGTCGTCATCTGGATGTTCTGGGGCGGCACGCTTGGCGGTTTGGTGACGGTCGGCGTGCTGTACGCGTACGTCGATTACATGAACCGGATGTTCGCGCCGATCGTCGGCATCGTGAACCAGCTGTCCAATCTGGAGACGGCCCGCGTATCCGCGGAGCGCGTGTTCAAGCTTATGGACGAAGAGGGGATTGACGTCGTGCCGGGCAGGATGGAGCGGTACAAAGGCGATGTGGAGTTCGACAACGTCACCTTCGCCTACAAGAAGGAAGAGTACGTGCTGAAGAACGTCACCTTCCACGCTCGTCAAGGCGAGACGGTGGCGCTGGTCGGCCACACCGGCTCGGGCAAAAGCTCGATTCTGAACCTGTTGTTCCGGTTCTACGATACCAATAAAGGGCGAATCGTCGTCGACGGCAAGGACGTCCGCGATATTCCGAAGCAGCTGTTGCGCCAGCATATGGGCATCGTGCTGCAGGATCCGTTCCTGTTCACGGGGACGATCGCGTCCAATGTAAGCCTCGACAACCCGGCGATTAGCCGGGAACGCGTGGAGCAAGCGCTCCGGGACGTGGGCGCGTACGAGATGTTCAGCCAGCTGCCGGGCGGCATCGACGCGCCGGTCCTCGAGAAAGGCGCGACGCTCTCCGCCGGCCAGCGGCAGTTGATCTCCTTCGCCCGGGCGCTCGCCTACGATCCGGCGATCCTGATTCTGGACGAAGCGACGGCCAGCATCGACACGGAGACGGAGGCGATCATTCAGGCGGCGCTCGACGTGCTCAAGAAGGGCCGCACGACGTTCGTCATCGCGCACCGGCTGTCCACGATCCGCCAG
This sequence comes from Paenibacillus sp., assembly GCA_029256665.1. Lineage (GTDB taxonomy): Bacteria > Bacillota > Bacilli > Paenibacillales > Paenibacillaceae > Pristimantibacillus. Next base: position 243 of record JAQSXN010000419.1, on the reverse strand, counting down.
GCGGATCAGATTCTGGTGCTCGATCGCGGCGTCATCGTGGAGCGCGGCAATCACGACGCGCTGATGCAGCATCGCGGCAAGTATTTCGCGATGTACCAGCTGCAGCAGGGCGGCGGCGCGGCTCAGCCGGCTTAGAAGGAAATTCATTTATCGTAAAAAGAAGCTGTCCCATGAGTCACGCATGACTTGTGGGATGCGCTTCTTTTTTTGCGTGTGGAGAGGTTGCTTGGCGCCTGCGCCGCA
>JAQSXN010000418.1 GCA_029256665.1 Paenibacillus sp. | reverse complement strand
CTTGTACAGTACGGACTCCAGGGCGTTCATTATGAGTTGGCAGAAGAGGAAATCATGCCAACCGAGAACATCAACAATGTCGTTTATTCTCATCTCTATCAATTGCTCGGAAGGGATGAAATGACGTATCTTCGAACCAAATTTCCGGATGCGGAGCCCTATTACCGTTTTGCTATCGAGCAGCCAAGGTTGAAAGTGTACGATGCCTTCGTCGAGCTGCCGCAAGATTTTAACGCCGCAGATGCAAACCGGTACATCATGGAGGAGACATTCAAATTTATATACGACAAACGACCGTTGGTGGAATATGACGATTTTGTCGCCACACTCGAGAAGACATATCAGTATAAGCGGTACTTGGAAGCGGCCGAAAAACAACTGAGGGAACAAGGCTTCCTGCTGCAGGAATGAGGATAGGGCGGTGCTTGGAATGGGGAATAAGCTGCAAGACGTTGTACATGCAAAGGACTTCGGGGCTATGCCGGACGATCCTGCCGACCAGGCGGAGGCGCTTCGCAGGGCAATTGCTTTTGCGGTCGCCAATTGCAAGTCGCGTGTGCTGCTGGAGCCGGGAAACTATTATTTGCACAGCTTCGTGATCGATGAGAAGGCAGAACGTAAGGAATGGGCGCGAAGGCATCTATGGTTAGAAGATATAGATGGATTGATTCTGGAAGGCTCAGTGGATCGGGACGGCAATCCAGTCTCGGTATTGATCGGTTGTCACGATGGAGAGAACGGGGTGTACTTGCCTTCCATTCTGTGGGCGGAGAGATGCGTCGGCTTGCAACTCCGCAACTTGAAGTTTTCCCGCGAACCCGCTTATTCCAGTGCCGGAATCATTGTCGATAAAGGGGATAATTATCTGGAAGTAGAGGTGTTCGAAGGGAACCCCTGCATCGACGGGATGGCCTGTTATTGCGCGAACCGATTCGACCTGCAGGCTGATGCATTGGTCGGGGAGAGCGTGACCTACGGACAGGGCGCGGGAGTGAATTGGCGCAGCGTCGGGGGAGTAGAGGGACGCCGTCTTAGGCTGAACAGCGCCGCTGTCGCAAGTCAAGTGACTGTCGGAGAAGGGCTTTCATGGCATTTTGGAGCGAATACCGAGTTCCAGCTGCAATTCAAGGAATGCCGGAATTTGCGGCTCGACAATCTGCACACGGTCAGCGCAAACGGATTCGCTATGCAAACGGAGTGCTGCATTGGAGTCAAGGCAAGCCGAGTGCGATTTCAGCCGGAAGGAAAGATGTTGTTCACGGCTCCTAGAGATGCCTGGAAAATCTATAAGTGCGAAGGAGATTTCGAGATTGAGCGCATGGTAGTGGAGGGCGTGCGCATGGACGGTCAGAACATGCACAGCACCTTCTTGCTGGTCGATAAGGTGATCGATCATCGAAGACTGAGACTATGGGCCAAATGGAGTTACGCTCCGCTTCGCTCAGGCACCGATATTACGTTCTACAGCGGCGATGAACGGTTGCCTGGCATCATTCGCGACTGGAGCGCAGACGGCCTGGGTGATGGCGGGCACTATTACTTGGTCGAACTGGAAGATCCGTTGGATCTTCCGCAGCTCAAGGATGCTCATGCGGTTCCTGCCTGCTGGGAGCTGGATTCTTATTCAATCCGGCAATCGGAGTTTCGCAATATTGCGGGCTGCGGCCATATCGTTAAATACAGTCAGGTTACGATTGAGGATGTTACCTACCGCAATTTGATGAATGCCGGTATTTGGATCGGCGCGGAGTGGAGCGAATTTTACGAGGGAGGGCATCCACGGGAGATAACGATCAGGAGATGCAGCTTCGATAATTGCGGATATACGTCGCGTGGCGGGATTAGCGGCGGAATTGGGATACGAACTGAAGGTTTGAACGGCATATACAACCGGGATATCGTCATTGAAGAGTGCGAATTCCAACGTGTTCCTGTAGGTGTGGACGTTCATCAAGCGGAGGGAGTACGTCTTTTGCGGAACCGTTTTCACAATAAAGTTGACTATCACTATATGATTAATGAGAATTCGACTCGACGGATAGTCATAGAGAAGGAGTGAAGATAGTGGAATTGGCTGCCGAGAAGCAAGGCGCCGCCCAGCCGATGAAGCGCCGGGCGGCGCGTCTGAAGCACTTCAGAATGTATAAGTGGCTGTATATCTTTTTGATGCCGGGCCTGCTTTATTTGCTTGTATTTAAGTATGTCCCTATGTTCGGCATCGTCATTGCCTTCAAGGATTTCAGCCTGGTGAAAGGGATCTGGGACAGCGCATGGATCGGATTTGAGAACTTTACGTATTTGTTCCAGTCGCGGGACTTCTACAAGGTGACAAGCAACTCGCTGATTTTAAGCTTCTACCAGATCGCGTTCGGATTTCCGGCTCCGATTATTTTGGCCGTGATGCTTAATGAAGTCAGAAGTTTGCTGTTCAAGCGGCTGTCGCAGACGATTCTATATTTACCGCATTTCATTTCATGGGTTGTGTTGGCCGGGATGATCATCAACTTCCTGTCGCCTTCGACGGGCCCTGTCAATCATATCATCAAATCTATGGGTTACGATCCGATAGCCTTCCTGCTCAAGCCGGAATACTTCCGTACGATTCTTGTATCCGCCGAGGTGTGGAAGGGGGTGGGTTGGGGGACGATTATTTATCTGGCCGCGATGACTGGCATCGATCCATCCTTGTACGAGGCGGCTAAGATTGACGGCGCTTCCCGACTCCAGCAAGTCCGCCACATTACGCTTCCGGGGATCGCATCCACGGTCATCGTCTTGCTGATTCTCCAACTGGGGAACATTCTGGACAACGGTTTTGAGCAGGTGTACTTGCTATATAATCCGCTCACCTACGATGTGGCCGATGTATTCGAAACGTATACGTATCGGATCGGGCTGATCGACGGACGATTATCGTTCGCGGCGGCGGTCGGATTGTTTAAAGCGTTCGTCGGTTTTGTACTTATCCTGGCGGCTAACCGGATTGCGAGACTGTTCGGCAAACAAATTTGGTAGGTGAGAGTTTATGGGCAAGGTGAAGCTGAATCCAATAGATACTGTAAATTATGTACTGCTCACGCTCATCAGTGTGGTCATGCTGTACCCGTTCGTTAATGTCGCTTCCGTGTCGCTCAGCTCCTATTCGGCATACGTAAACAATCCGATGATGATATGGCCGCAGGAATTCAACCTTGGGGCCTACAAGGAAATTATGTCGCGCGCTTTGCTGTGGAGAAGTTATGCCAACACGATCATCGTGACGGTCACCGGCGTAGCCGTAGGGATCTTTTTATACATTCTCACGGCGTATCCTTTGTCGAAGAGGGTGCTTAAAGGACGCAAGCCTATCATGGTGCTGATCGTGTTCACGATGCTTTTCAACGGGGGATTGATTCCGAATTTTTATTTGATGCGCGAACTGGGTCTTCTTGATACATTGTCCGCGCTCATTCTTCCGGCGCTCTTCTCCGGGTTTAGCTTGATTTTAATGAAAAACTTTTTCGAATCGCTGCCCGAAGAGCTGGAGGAGGCCGCCCGTATCGACGGGGCGTCCGAACCGTTTATTTTGTTTCGCATCCTCGTCCCGTTATCCAAGCCGATTATTGCCACCCTATGCCTGTTCGCCGCAGTCGGATATTGGAACAACTTCTTTAACGGGATCATCTATATTCGCAGCGAGTCGAATTGGCCGCTTATGCTGTATCTTCGCGAAGTGATTCAAGCGGCCAGCATGATGGCCGAGCAATCCAATGCTGCCGAGATGGGCGCCCAGCAAGTGACGAGCGAGACGCTGAAATATGCCACGTTAATGATCGTGATGCTGCCGATTCTATGCGTCTATCCGTTTCTCCAGAAGTATTTTGTCAAGGGTATCATGCTTGGTTCGGTCAAAGGATAGTGACGGGGCGACCCGCAGCTATAGATCAGCTTTGTTCACCAATAAGAGGAGGGTTTAACTATGAGCAAGAAACGTAAAGGAACGATCGCAACGCTAATCGGCGTCATGCTGCTATCGGCCGCATGTTCGTCCAATTCGCCGGAGCCGAGCGCATCGGCGCCCGCCGGCAGCGCTGCGCCGCCGGAAGCAGGGCCGGTCGCCATATCCATAATGGCGAAGCACGACCAGCCGGAAATATCCGTGACGGATGAACGATTCATCGGGGAACTGGAGAAGAAAAACAACGTCGAGTTATCTTTCGAAATCCCGCCGGTCACGGGGTATGCCGAGAGACTTCAGCTTATGCTTGCTTCGGGAGAATATCCGGATGTCGTGTTCTTCGACAATACGACCGATCAGGCGTTCCAGAATGCGGTTCGCGACGGCATTATTATTCCGATCAACGATTATTTGGAATCGGAGGACAATCTGAACAAGTATACGTACCAGGCCTCCTGGGACCAGCTGAAAGTCAATCAGGACGGCAATATCTACGGTATACCACGGACATCCGTCGTACGCAACGACGGCTTCTGGATTAGA
>JAQSXN010000417.1 GCA_029256665.1 Paenibacillus sp. | reverse complement strand
ATGACGTCCAGCAAGCTGCGATGCCGGAGCAAGAGCTCCGAAACCTGCTGCTGGAATTGTTCCAATGTAGGAGCTTTCATCGATTCCACCTCAAATCACCCGCCTTAGTAGTAGTCGTCACTGTCTCCATTATAAAGCTCCTCCGGGTCATTTTCCACATGCCGGAAGTTGCAGACCAAAGCTCGGAAGAAGTCGAACGGTTTTCCCGTCCGGAATCTTTTGCACAAAAAGGGCCGAGGCACGATTAGAGGGCGAAATATTGGAACATAATTGTAATGGAGGTGAACCATTATGGTAATTAGACGAATGATACAACTTATCGGATTATTGTTCGGCGCGATGGCCGGCAGCGAGGTATACGGGTGGGGAAGCGGTGCGGCGACATGGTCCAGTCCGTCCTACGGCATGCTGCAATCCGGCACTTATTACATGAATGTGGCGCTTGGAGCCGTATTTGGCGTTATTGCCGCTTCGGTGCTCGCGGGACCGATCGTTCGCGCTTTGCACAAAGGCGTGGACGCGATGGCGGAAATGCCGCTTAGGCAATTGATGGTCGGCGCGGGAGGCATGCTCGCGGGCTTGCTGATCGCCGTCATGCTGAATCCGGTCGTAGCCGATTTGGACGGGCTTGGCAGCTTGCTGCCGGGTATTATGGCGCTGACGTTCGGCTTCGTGGGCCTGCGAATCGGCGTGGTCAAGCAGGAAGAGATCGCGGCGGGATTCGCCGCGCTGCTGGAGAAGCCGAAGCCGTCGTCCGCTACTCCCGAAGCGAAAGGGTTCGAAGAGCATAAGATTCTGGATACGAGCGTCATTATCGACGGCAGAATCGCGGATATATGCAAGACGGGCTTCATCGAAGGCACGCTTGTCATTCCCGAATTCGTGCTCGAGGAGCTGCAGCATATCGCGGATTCATCGGATCTGCTTAAGCGCAACCGCGGCCGCAGGGGACTCGATATTTTGAACAAAATCCAGAAGGAGCTCGACGTGAAGGTGCTGATCTACGAAGGTGACTTCGAGGAGATCGGCGAGGTGGACAGCAAGCTGGTCAAGCTGGCGAAAGCGCTGCGGGGCAAAGTGGTGACCAACGACTTCAACCTGAACAAGGTGTGCGAGCTGCAGGGCGTGTCCGTGCTCAACATCAACGATCTTGCCAATGCCGTCAAACCGGTCGTTCTGCCGGGTGAGGAAATTATCGTTCAAGTGATCAAGGACGGCAAGGAGCACGGTCAAGGCGTTGCCTATCTCGACGACGGCACGATGATCGTGGTGGAAGGCGGACGCGACTACATCGGCACGACGATGGAAGTGCTGGTGACCAGCGTGCTGCAGACGTCTGCGGGAAGAATGATTTTTGCCAAGCCCAAGCTGTTGGAAAAAGCGTTGTAACAAGGTATGATAGTAGGCAAGGCGCCGGGAAGGCAGACCGCGGTAACGCGGACCGCTCGGCATGGGCGCGCCGCTGGCGCATCGGCCTTGTTGCATACATAACGCTTAAGGCAGGTAATGGCATGGCGGAGAAATGGGGCGTTGTCGTCGTGGCCGCGGGCCGCGGCACGCGCATGGGAACGAAAGAAAGCAAGCAATACTTGCGGCTTGCGGACAAGCCGATTCTGGTCCATACGCTGGAGCTGTTCCAGCGGATGGACCTTATTCGCGAGATCGCGCTTGTCGTGGGCGGCGAGGATATCGATAGATGTCGCGGATGGGTTCGCCAATATGGACTGTCCAAGGTGGCGCATGTGCTCGAAGGCGGGGCGGAGCGCCAGCATTCCGTCCTGCGCGGGCTTCGGTCGCTGTCCGAAAGCGAGTGGGTCATGGTGCACGACGGCGTCCGGCCGCTCGTGTCCGAAAAGTCGGTCGAGGCTTGCTGCAAGGCGGCTCTCGCGGCGGGGGCATCGGTTCTGGCCGTGCCCGTCAAGGATACGATCAAGCAGGTCGACGGCGACGGAGTCATCGTCGCGACTCCCGATCGCAGCAGCTTATGGGCGATCCAGACGCCGCAGGCTTTCCGGCGGGAGCTCTTGCTGGAGGCGCACGAACGAGCGCGGGAGGACGGATTCCTCGGCACGGACGACGCGATGGTCGTCGAGCGGCTGGGGCATCCCGTCAAGGTGGCCGAAGGGGAGTACACGAATATCAAAATAACGACGCCCGAGGACTTGCCGTACGCGGAATTTCTGCTGGCTCAGCGCGGCGGCGCGGACGGCGGACGGTTGTCCGGCGATTTCAAAGCCGCTGGCTCCGGGGCAACGCATGGGGGAGAGATTGGATGATACGGGTAGGACAAGGATTCGACGTGCATCAGTTAGTGGAGGGAAGGCCCTGCATTATCGGGGGCGTCGCGATTCCGTACGAGAAGGGACTGCTTGGCCATTCCGATGCGGACGTATTGCTGCATGCGATTAGCGACGCGATATTAGGGGCGCTTGGGCTGGGCGACATCGGCAAACACTTTCCGGATACGGATGATGCTTACAAGGATGCGGATAGCGTGGTGCTGCTGGAGCGCGTGTGGCAGCTCGCAACCGAACGGGGATATCGCCTTGGCAATATCGATTCGACGATCATCGCCCAGCGGCCGAAGATGCTGCCTTACATTCCGCAGATGGCGGAAGTGATCGCGCGCGCGCTGCAGGCGGACGTGTCGCAGGTCAACGTCAAAGCGACGACGACGGAGCAGCTCGGCTTCGCCGGACGCGGCGAGGGCATCGCGGCGCAATCGGTGGTATGTTTGGTAGCTGTATAAACGGGTCTTGTTGCAAGGCATTTTAACAAGCTGATACGATTACTTATTTGTTACGGGGGAGTGGACATCATGACAACGGAAGTACGAGTGCGCTATGCGCCGTCGCCGACGGGACATCTGCATATCGGCAACGCGAGAACGGCCTTATTCAACTATTTATTCGCAAGAAATTCGGGCGGAAAATTCATTATCCGGATCGAGGACACGGACATCAAGCGCAACGTGGCGGGCGGAGAAGAGAACCAATTGACGTACCTGAAGTGGCTCGGCATCGACTGGGACGAAAGCATCGACGTGGGCGGAGGGTACGGACCTTACCGCCAGACGGAGCGTCTTGATATTTATAAGCAGTATTGGCAGGAGCTGCTGGATCGCGGTCTCGCCTATCGTTGCTATTGCACCGAAGAAGAGCTGGAGCAGGAGCGCGAGGAGCAACAATCGAGGGGCGAGACGCCTCGTTATTCCGGCCGCCACCGCAATCTGACGGCGGAGCAGCAAGCGGCGTTCGAAGCAGAAGGCCGCGTCGCGAGCATCCGGTTCCGGGTGCCGGAAGGCGCATCGTATACGTTCGACGATATGGTGAAAGGCTCCATCACGTTCGATACGGCGGAGATGGGCGATTTCGTCATCGTCAAGAAGGACGGCATTCCGACGTACAACTTCGCGGTCGTGCTCGACGATCATCTCATGAAGATCAGCCACGTGCTGCGCGGGGAAGACCATATCTCCAACACGCCGCGCCAGCTCATGATCTACGAGGCGTTCGGCTGGGAGCCTCCCGTGTTCGCCCACATGACGTTGATCGTGAACGAAAACCGGAAGAAATTAAGCAAGCGCGACGAGTCCATCATACAGTTCATCGAGCAATATGACGACCTTGGCTACTTGCCGGAGGCGATGTTCAACTTTATTGCGCTGCTTGGCTGGTCGCCGGAGGGCGAGCAGGAGATGTTCGCGCGCGAGGAGCTGGTGAACGTCTTCAACGCCGAACGTCTGAGCAAGAGCCCGGCCGTGTTCGACACCCAGAAGCTGAGCTGGATGAATAGCGAATATATAAAGAAAGCGGACGTGAACCGCATTGTGGATCTCTGTCTGCCCCATCTGCAGAAAGCGGGCTGCATTCCGGACGCGCTGGACGGAGAGGGGCGCGAGTGGGTAACCGCGCTCGTCGCGCTGCACCAGGACAAGCTTCGCTGCGCGGCAGATATCGTGCCGGTGACGGAATTGTTCTTCCGCGCGGATGTCGCGGACGAAGAGGAAGCGTCGTCCGTGCTGGCCGAGGAGCAGGTGCCCGCGGTGTTGTCGGCATTCCTGGGCCTTGTCGAGAGCGATGCCGCGCCGTTCACGGCGGAGGGCATCAAGGACATGATCAAGAGCGTGCAGAAGGATACGGGGCATAAGGGCAAAGCGTTGTTTATGCCGATTCGCGCCGCGCTTACGGGACAAACCCATGGACCGGACCTGAACCAGTCCATCGTGCTGCTAGGCAAGCCGAAGGTGCTGGCTCGTCTGCGCGAGCGGCTCGGGCAACAATAACTTTGCTTGCACTTTCCCGCCGATTCGGTATACTATGACTAATATCAACTTAACTATTTATTAAGTGTTCAAACTTCTATACGATGGAGTTCAAAAAGTTCGGTTCGCAGTACCGAGAAGATGGGAGGCAGCTAGAAACTGAGTATCGGAGCGTAGCAGAGCTACGTGAGAAACGGAAGGTTCGGCTGCATTCCATATTCGATGTCGAGT
>JAQSXN010000416.1 GCA_029256665.1 Paenibacillus sp. | reverse complement strand
GCGTCCATGCTGTACAGATTCGTGCTGTTGCCCCTGTCGGATACGAAGAGCAGCCGACGCTCCTGATCATACCAACCGCTCTCCGTAAAATATAAATGATGGCTATGCGCCTTATAATCCGTCAACTGCGTAACCTCGAGCCCCGTCAGACGATCCACGGCCGTCTTGCGCTCCGAAGGCCAACGTCTTCCTTTGCCGCTTGCCGCGTCCTTTGCCATTTCCCGATCTCCTCCTCTAAGTGACGCATTTATGCCTTATAGCCAGGGCTTTAGACCTTCCCATTTCACCGACCAGCTGCCATCCTGCGGAAACCCCGGATTTTCCGGAAGCGCTTCCGCTCGTTTTCCTTCCCCATGCTCCCCTTGCCAGCCGGCCGCCATCATCGCGACCGCCGTCAACAGACCGCCATTGCCCGGCAAATAGGCGGATAAGCCCGGACGCTGATAGTTATGACCGTTGGTCAGATAAGTATTTTTGCTCGCGTCCAAAAGCAGGAAGTCGACCGCCAGCTCGGGCTCGCCCAGCCGCGCCGCCGTCATGGCGCACATCGGGAAATCCCAGCCCCAAGCCGTGTCCCATTGCCAGCATGCCTTCACCTTAAGCAAGGTGTTCAGCATCGTTTCCCGGTCGACAAGCGTGCCGGGCAGCAGCCCCATCGCGCCGAGCATCGAAGGGTGATCATGATTTTTGGCCTCGAAGGTGTCCGGGCACTGCTCATGGGCTAGATACAAGCCATCCTTCCGCGGCAACGGCGCCATCGCGCCTGCTACCTCCGCCCACGAAGGATCCGGCGTTTCGTTCAGCCGCTCCGCCCAGCGGACGGCCGTCTCCAGCCCGTATTTCCAATACTCCACTTCGTACGGCGGGTTCTTGCTATCCTGCAGACGGTGGCATTCCTGCGCGGGAATAAGCGGCGGACCTAGGTCGTACACCTTGGTTTCCTCGTTCCAATGAGCGAACGACACCATAAAGGCCGCCGATTCGAACACGACGGAGCGGAACCTTGCCAACGTAGCCTCCGTTGGATCCGCAAGATATAGCATCTCCGCCATCGCGATGGGATGCGGCTGCTGCCAGATCAGGCCCGGCGCGACCGGGGATGGGCACGGCTTGCCGTCGAAGCCGACCATTTTGGGCCAACGCGCGCCTGCATAGCCTTGGGATTGCGCAAGCTCTCTAGCGATCGGCAAGATGTCCGTGTACCAATCCATGCTGCTCAGCAGGAGTCGTTCGCGGCCCCAAAGCGGGAAGTGGGATCCATGCCACCAATGCATCTCCAGATGGGCCTTGCCGAACCAGCTGTTGTACATCAAACCAGTCTCTTGCGGGGGAATCGATCCGCCGCTGTGCATGGCGCACAAGAATTGGGACAATACGACGCGCCGTTCCAGCTCGTGCGCGCGCGGATCCGCGCTTCCGCCGAAGTCGATCGCGGCGCCGCTTTGCCAGAACGACTCCCAATGCCGCTCGCTCGCTTCGATAATGGAAGCGAAGTCCGCCGTCCGCGGTTGATCGGCCGCGAAGCCCACCGAGAACGTCAGCTCGCTCGCCGAAGTCTCCGGTTGCAGCGTCCATTCGTGTACGCCGGTCTGCTCCAGCTTGCCGGCCGACCAAGACCAAGCCACGCGATAATGATCCTCGTCCATGCTTCTGCCCAGCAACGCCCGATCCGCGGACGATTCAAGCAACTCCGTGCGATGCCTGTCGTCTTGGCCAAAATCGGGAAATACCGTCTTGTCCCAGGACGTATGCGTCATATCCGGCGCCGGGAACCTGATAAACACCTGCAATCTTCCCTGCGCCACCAATTCCGACCGCACGCGTACGCCGATTGTGTCCATGGAGCCGTGACACGCAGTCGCGACCTCGACCTTCTCGCCTTCCACCGCGAACCCGCTTGTCAGAACGCCCGTCCATAAATTCATCGTTTGGTGAATGTCCGTTATATCCCGCGCTTCCGCCGCCTGCCCGTCTTCCTTGATCAGCCGGAAAGAAAGGCGCCCCAGTTGCAGCCGATGCGGATTCTGCCGCAGCCAATGATACGCTTCCGGACGATCGCCCGGCTTCATGGGATAGCCGACCTCGCGGCCGTACGTGTCAAAAGTTTGGTAGGCCGCATCCGCGTCCGTGTACGTCTCGCGGCCATGCGTGAAATGCCAGCCCCAATTCGATTGCGTGCCGAGCGGCACCTCGTATTGCTCGGGGAAGCTCTGCAATCCCGTCACGTCGGCGCTGAACGCGAATTCGCCGTTCCCGACCGAGAACGGGGATTGCGGATCCCACTTGGTCAATTCGGGTTGATGCCGCATTACGATCTGTTGTCTGTTCACCGCTTGTCCCTCCTCAGCGTTGCCCGCGGAGGATGCCAAGACCGACGCTATTCCTTGGAAGAGGCATCCATCCGGGTTCTCATCATATCCCGGTACTTGCCGGGCGTTATCTCCTTGCACTTGCGGAACGTTCGGATGAAGCTGTTCTCGTGCTGGTAGCCGACCATCCCCGCGATATCCGACAGACGGTCGTCCGTTCTCGCGAGCAGCTCCGCCGCGCGCTCCATCCGCAGATTGGTCAAATAATTGTAGATCGTCTCGCCCGTCTCCTGTTTGAACACTTGACTGGCCAAGCTGCTGCTGATGCCCACGAACTCCGAAATTTCCGGAATGCCGATCGGCTCTCCCAGATGCTGCTTCATATATTCGATCATGCGATGGCAGATCACGTAGTCCTTGCTTTCGATCAATCGGCCGTACCGCTCGGCAATGGGTTTGATCCGCTCGGCGAACTCCCGCTCGATATCGGCAAGATGGAGCGTTCCGAAGCTCTCCCGAGCCGTTTCGTCCCCCTGCTCTTCCGCCGTCGCCAGCTCGCCGATCCGCGCGGCGGCGGCCTGCAGTCCGGTCAGCGCCTCCGACGGATATCCGTTCCGATCGCGAATTCGCTCCATCATGGCCGCCACCGCTTCGAGCGCCTCCGGCTCGTTGCCGGCTTCGACGGCTTGAATGACCCGTTCGATCGACGGCCCTTCCCCTTCCGTCTCCACCGCCTCGTGCTGCGACACCTCATGGAAGGAGATGACTTGCCCGTATCCCCGATACAAGCGGTACGTGAGCGCGTTGTCCGCTTCCAGCAGCGCCTGCTTGACCCGAGTCACGTCGGCGAACGGGTGGCTAACGCCGGCCGATACGGAAAATTTCAAATAGCGGGGAATTTGTTCGACGACCTCCAGCAGCTTGCGCTCGGCCTGCCCGCCTTCGGATCTCGGCTGCAGCAGGATGGCCATCTTGTCATGGCCGAAGTCGGCGCACGCAACGCGCCACTGCGCCCCGAGCAGCTCCGTCGCGATATTGGCCATGGCGAATTTCAGCAGCGAATGATCGCTTCCGGTCAAGCCGCGCGACCACTCGCCGTATCGGTCTATGGACAACATGGCCGCCGTTACAGGTGCCGACGTCCATTCGGAGAAGTAACGTTGCCACTTCTCCTCCATGTCGCGTTTGCCGCTTACATGGCCGTTATATAGATCAAGCATCAGCTTGGAGGAAGCCTCGGACAACGTATCGCGAACCAGATGCGACAGATGCGCGTGCTTGCCGAGCAGCTCTCCGGCGATCTTCTCCAGATCGATCCCGCTATCCCCGGTCTTGCCGTCGACGGTGCCGAACAGCTGCTTCAGTCTTCGGACCGGCCGCAAGGCTTGCGCGTTGATGTAATAAATAACGGCGCCCCCGAGCGCAAGCGCGGCGATCGAGACGAGGAAAACAACCTGCGCGATCCGCTTCGACTGGGCCAGCAGGCTGTCTTGCTCCACGATCGAGATAAAGCGCCAGCCCGCGATATTGGACTCCAGCTGGTTAATGAGGAGCTGACGGTTCTGGTACGACATATCCCCTTTCCCGTCCTCCCGCATCTCCGCGATCGCCAATTGCACCGCTTCCTCGTCGAACGCGTGGTTCGCTACCGAATACAAGATTTGGTCCTCTTCGTCGACGATATACCGCATCCGGTTCAGATCGTTCATGACCGGAGGATTAAGCTTCGCGAACAAAGCCTCGTCCAGCAGGTTGATCGCCACGATGCCCTGGACCTTGCCTTGAATCTTGACCTGGCGGAACAACGTAACGTCCGAGCCGTTGGCCGAAGCGCCGCGGGGCAGCTCCCGCTTCTTGACCAGCATCGATTTGTCGCCGAACTCGGAGGCGACCTCCGTCCATGCCGAATCCACAAACGTTGCGCTGTTGGATGCAAAGCCCTGCGGAATCGACAGAAAGCTGTCCTTCTCGATGTCGTAGACGTAAATGCTTTTGATATAAGCCGAATTATTGATTAACGTGGTCAAAAATTGATAGGACCCCGAAATGTCCCGAACCGAATTCTGATTGTCGCTGGTCAGAAACCAATAGATATGGTCGCTGAGCGCGACTTGTATCGCGACCTGGTCGGTTTCTTTGATCGCTTCGTCGATGACGTCCTTGTTCAGACTAAGCATTTGCTTCTGAAGCTCGC
>JAQSXN010000415.1 GCA_029256665.1 Paenibacillus sp. | reverse complement strand
AGCTGAATGGCCCGCTTCACCATATTGCCCGCGTCCTTGGACTTGATGCCGCCCCAGCCTTCCTGCTCCACCGTGCCGTAGAAGCCCAGATCCTTTGCCAGCTCGACTTTAAGCTGCTCCGACATAACGCCGCCTCTTCGTCTACGCCCCATGCCTCATTCCTCCTTTCGTCGCTGCTGATGGGAACCGACTGTATATAGAATCATCTCTACACTCGTAGTATGCGTCCGGGAAATGCCGATCATGTGCGCTTTTCAATATTTCGAAAAAAAGGCGCAGACTCGAAAGTCTGCGCCAGGCTGCTCCCATGGAGCTCTTATATGAAGCTTATGTCCATCTATTGTTGAAGATAAGCGATTCGGACTTGGCCTTCATCATTGCATACGGTCACTTCAACCGATTCGGTGAGGATATCCGCATAGCTGTAGGAGACGCGCTTGAAGGAGTGTTGCTCTTCGTCCAGCTTCACAATGAAGACAGAAGGGTAGATTTCTTCCAACGTTCCGGTCCGTTCAATGGTCTTTCGGCGACCGCCGTTTGCTCTAAGACGGATCTTGGCTCCCACATGGGCTTCCAAGCTGCGTTTGATATCCAATAGCGCGTTTTTTGCCATTGTCCACTACCACCTCTTTCCTTGTCCATTATAACCAAAGAAAGGGGTAATGTCAAATGAAACAAAATATTATATCAGTCATTTATTTATCTTGTCAACGGTGATTTCACCCAAAATGAAAAATTTTTAGTTTCTACACGAATCGCTACAATTATGCATAACGGCCGTTCGTTCCGAGAATGTTGAAGCGCGGGTAGGTCGCTGCTCCCATACATTCTCGGTGAACAAGGAGAAACCTGCCGTCGCCCATCGTTGGCGCGGCGCGTATCATGAAGCGATCAGGTATTTGCCGTCACCTTCGGCTTCGGCAAGCCCACGCGATGGCGCCCCAGCGTCTCGATGCCGCCAACGCCGTCAATGCCGCTGATCGTGCCATGAATCACATCGGGCAGATTTATGGTTTCCCGGATCGATGTATAGCTGGCCTTGATCGCGATGTAGACCGGGTCCAGCGCATGAATCAATATTCGGCCGGGAGAGCTTGCGAAGTTCGCGCCTGCATGTAGCAGCGCTTCGAAATGCGACTGGCAGGCTCCCGCCACCACGATCAGGTTATCGCGATTTTTCTCGTATTCTCGAGACGTGCGTACGGCGTTCACGAAGTTTTGGGAGTTCTTATAATTCGACAGCTTATGAAGCTCGTTCGGAGCACGATGCTTCAACACCCCGTCGTGCCCCGTAATCACCACGATGTCCGGTTTAATCTGCGGAAGCAGGCGATACAGCATATCGCTCATTTGCGCCTCGTGGAGATGAAGCCCATAGGCCGGGACTTGCATCGTGTTATACAATTGCATGCTTTTCTTCAAATAGTTGCCGTCGCCGTCGAGATGCAGCACCTTGCCGGGCATCTCGAAATAAGCCGCATCGGGCGTCTGCATGCCCTGGCGGATCGCGCCTTGCGTTTCGGCCGTTTGCCTCTCTCTGTCCGTATGCATCTTGCGTAGCGACTCGTTCACTTTAATGCGCGCCTGCTGCGCCGCTCTCGTCGATTCCGGATCGCGCACGACAGACAGATCAGGAATTGGAGCGTCCGCAAGCAGACGATAATCCGTGCCTTTCAGAAGCGCATTCTCCGTACGAACCGCTTCGACACGGAATAGCACGTCGCCTCCATATGATTTGCGGACGACCAGGTCCCCTTGCTTCATAGGTCAATCACCTCTTCGTCTATCCTATGGGCAGATGCAACGAAAGGTGAGCAATTTAGTTAGGTTGCCGGTTGCGACGACAGGTTCGCCTCCAGGAGCGCGCGACTAAGCCGGCCGAACTCTTCAAGCGACAGCGTTTCTCCTCTGCGAACTGGATCGATTCCGATTCCCGTCAACAGCCCGTTTAACGCTTCGCGGTTCTCCTTGCCGACAAAGGCGGTCAGGTTGTTCGCCAGCGTCTTGCGGCGCTGCGCGAAGCTCGCCTGCACGACGCGGAAGAAGAAGTCCTCATCCGGCACGTCTACGGCCGGCTTGTTCCTCAGCGCCAGCTTAATGACGGCTGAATCCACGTTCGGCTGCGGGATAAACACGGTGTGCGGCACGGTGCAGACAAGCTCCGGGACGCAATAGTATTGCACGGCGACGCTCAGGCTGCCGTATTCCTTGCCTCCGGGCTTGGCCGCCATCCGCTGCGCCACTTCCTTCTGGATCATCACGACGATATTCTCCAGCGGCAGGCGCTCCTCCAGCAGCTTCATCAGAATCGGGGTCGTAACGTAATACGGCAAATTCGCGACGACGCTCACGCCCGTCAAGCCGTCGAATTGGCGACGGAACAGCTCCGCCAGATCCAGCTTAAGCACGTCACCGTGAATAACCGAGACATGCTCGTCTTCGGCGAAAAGGTCGTTCAGAATCGGGATTAGCCGCTGATCGATCTCCACCGCCGCGACGCGTCCTGCCGCTTCTGCCAGACGTCCCGTCAGCGCTCCGATTCCCGGCCCGATCTCCAGGGCGCCCTTCGTTTCGTCTAGTCCCGCTGCATCGACGATATTGTTAAGCACGTTGCGGTCGATCAGAAAGTTCTGTCCGAGGCTTTTCTTAAAGGAGAAGCCGTATTTGGCGATAATCTCTTTGGTTCGCTTTGGCGTTCCGACATCGGATGCCGGTCGTACCGCTTGTCCGCCATTCGCGCCTTTCGTACCTTGCTCTGTACCCATCTTAAGAATCCACTCCGTTCTGTTCCATTTCGCGAAGCGCGGCCGCAAATTCGTCCTTGGAGATGCGGAAGCTTGTACAGCGCTTATAGAATTGTTTGCCGTTCGCGTAGCCAATGCCGAGCAGCTTGCCCATGACGAGACGTCTGCGGGCCGCGTCCTGGTGTACGATCAAACCCGCTTCCATCAGGTCCTCCCAAGCGATCTCCCCTGCTCCCGTGTCAACGGATTCCGTTCGAAGCTCCGCCAGCGCCTGCCGAATCGCCTCCGGGCTCGCGTTCTCGATGCCGATATCGCCTTTATAATACGCCTTCTCCTGAGGAAGGAACGCATGCTTGCACCCCGGGGCGTGTCTGGCCACGATTTTGCGGATTCGTTCGCCGGCATGATCGGGATCGGTAAAAATAATAATGCCGCGACGCTCGTTCGCCAGCGCGATTCGGCGCAACACGTCATCGCCGATGGCGGAGCCGTTCGTCTCGATGGTGTCGGCTTCCACGGCCCTCTTGATCGCGGCCGTATCGTCTTTGCCTTCCACTACAATGATTTCCTTGATCAACTTATTCGATCCCCGCTTTCTGCTGGACTGCCCCCGTAACACTCAAGCGGCATAAAAATGAGAAAACCTCTATCGAGGCCTCTCGGAGATGAGCGACCACGTTTAGAGGTAGGTTTTATCGCCAATAGGAATGATTTTCTTTACGCTTTGTCGCTTTAAAGAACTTAATCATTCCTATATGGTGACGAAAAGAAGAGGCATCGCCTCTTCTTATGATGGCATATTTAGTTCGACATTACGACAGCCGCGTTACGCGCAAACGGATCAGCTTGCAGATGGTTTGTTCGGGCCCAGCACGTAGACGGTATATCCCGTCTTCTTGCCGAACTTGTTCGCGTAGCTTTCGCTATCGAAATACACATCGATCTTGTTGCCTTTCACGGCGCTGCCTTTATCTTCCGCGCGGCGGAAGCCAAGACCTTCGATGTAGACCCACCATCCCATCGGGATGACGCTTGTATCGACGGCGATCGTGCGGCCCTCCTGCACCGTGGTGCCGGATGCCGTGAGTCCGTATTGCGGATGGTCCTCATCCTTGCCCGTAGAAGCCACGCCCGCCGAATAGGCGGTTAGTGTAACGTTCTTCAGCACTTTCTTCGCGTTGAAGGTCACGTCATCCTTGGTAACGGTTGTCACGCTAGGGCTTTTGTTAGACAACACCGTCACCTTAGGTTCCGGTTTCTTCGTGCCAACCGCGACGATCTGATCGACTGCTGCGGTCTGCACCACTTCGCTGACCACTTGCTTCTTCACAAGAACGCCGTCTTCGTAATTCTCCTTGGACTGCTCGATCAGTACGCCGGCCTTGCCCGTTTGCACGACCTTTTCCTTGCCTTGTTCAAGAGTAGGATCTTCCTTCTTCACGATTGAGAATGGGACGGGCTTCTCGAGCTCCGACACCTTCGTGTCGACTCGTACGATCGTTACAAGCGCATCCTCATCTACCTCCGCGGTTAGAGGAGGATTAATTCTATCGTCACTGCCAACGGTAATATCCAATTGCTCGACCGCCGCTCCAACCGTCTTCTCTGTCGTGTACACCGTAGATGTCTTGCCATCTGCCGTTACAATGACGGGAATCGCATGATTAACCTCGATACGGTCGCCGTCCTTAATCGGTGAATTAAGCGGGACTGACACCTCGTCGTGCGGTCCTATTGTAATAGCTTGTTCATCCAGTAGGCGTTGCAGGACCCATTGTTTCGTTTC
>JAQSXN010000414.1 GCA_029256665.1 Paenibacillus sp. | reverse complement strand
TCCGACTTCGTGGAGATGTTCGTCGGCGTCGGCGCGTCCCGCGTACGGGACCTGTTCGAGAACGCCAAGAAGAACGCTCCTTGTATTATCTTCATCGACGAGATCGACGCAGTCGGCCGCCAGCGCGGCGCCGGACTTGGCGGCGGTCACGACGAGCGCGAGCAGACGCTTAACCAGATGCTGGTCGAGATGGACGGCTTCGGATCCAATGAAGGCATCATCATTATCGCCGCAACGAACCGCGCGGATATTCTTGACCCGGCGCTCTTGCGTCCTGGCCGCTTCGACCGTCAAATTACGGTTGACCGTCCGGACGTGAAGGGCCGCGAAGCGGTGCTTAAGGTTCATGCGCGCAACAAACCTCTTACCGGCGAAGTTAAGCTCGACGTTATTGCCAGACGTACGACCGGCTTTAGCGGCGCCGATCTCGAGAACCTGCTTAACGAAGCCGCGCTTCTTGCGGCGCGCCGCAACAAGAAAGAGATCAACATGGTCGACATCGACGACGCGATCGACCGCGTTATCGTCGGCACGGAGAAGAAAAGCCGCGTGATCAGCGATCGCGAGAAGCGGATCGTCGCTTATCACGAAGCAGGTCATACGATTGCCGGCTACTTCCTGGAGCATGCGGATCAGGTTCACAAGGTAACGATTATTCCGCGCGGACGCGCGGGCGGTTACGTCATCATGCTTCCTAAGGAAGACCGGATGCTGGTGACGAAGCAAGAGCTGCTCGACAAAGTGACGGGACTGCTCGCGGGCCGGGTCGCCGAGGAAATCTTCATCGGAGAGATCGGCACGGGCGCGTACAGCGACTTTAAGTCGGCAACCAGCATCGTTCGCAGCATGATTATGGAATACGGCATGAGCGATCGTCTCGGTCCTCTGCAGTTCGGCAGCTCGCAAGGCCAGGTATTCCTTGGCCGCGACATCGGACACGAACAGAATTATTCGGACGCGATCGCTTACGAGATCGATCAAGAGATGCAGACCATCATCGGCAACTGTTACGACCGTGCCAAGAAGCTATTGACCGAGAAGAGCGCAGAGATGCATCTGATCGCCAATACGCTTCTGACGGAGGAGACGCTGGAGTTGGAGCAGATCAAGTCGCTCATCGACAAAGGCACGCTCACGGGCGGCGGAGAAGGCGGCACGCCTGCCGCGGAATCCAAAGCGGAGCCGATTATCGACGAGATCGGCGATGTGAAGGTTCGCATCCAGCCTCGCGACGACGCGGAGTCTTCAAAGCCGGAAACGCCGGATGGCGGAGCTTCCTCCTCCGACGATGATCCGAACAATAAGGCTTAACCAATTATGTTAGCCGGCACGGCTTGCGGCGCGCATAGAACTATGACGCTCGTTCCTCCATTCGGAGGAGCGGGCGTTTTTGCTTGCGTACATTTCCGCGCTGTTGAAGATCTAATAATAATAGGAGTCGTTTCAAACCGCCAATATTAGGTTAATTCCAGCAGAGAGAGCGTTAATGGACAGCCCCGCTAAAGCGTTAACGCTTCAACACGCACCTCACATAAAGGTTCTATGACATGTTATTGAATCTTACACAATTTTATTGACGTAGATATTTTTGTAACTATAATGAAATAATAGCAGCAGGCATTAGCAATACTACATATGAGCTGCCACACCAATTACTTATCGATAAGGGGAGAATGCGGCATGAAAAAGACATCCAGCTTTATGCTTACGCTCGTACTCGCGCTTACGCTTGTGCTGTCCGGCTGCGGAGCCGACAAAAACAACAACGCGGGCACAAACACAGGTAGCAACGGCGGGGACAAAGTAGAATCCGACGGCACGGGCAAAGACATTAAGATCGGCATGGTTACCGACGTTGGCGGCGTTAACGATAAGTCCTTCAACCAAAGCGCTTGGGAGGCGCTTCAACGCGTAACGGCGGAGACGGGCGCTAGCACGAAATTCCTGGAGTCCGGCGGCGAAGCCGACATGGAGCCGAACTTGAACAACTTCGTGCGCGAAGGCTATGACCTGACTTGGGGCATCGGCTTCTTGTTCACGGACGCGATCACGAAAGTAGCCAAAGACAATCCGGACGCGAAGCTGGCGGTTATCGACACGGTTGTCGACGCGCCGAACGTAGAGTCCATCACGTTCGCCGAGCATGAAGGCTCCTTCCTGGTAGGCGTCGTTGCCGGCCTGATGACGAAAACGGACAAAATCGGTTTCGTAGGCGGCATCGAAATTCCGGTTATCAAACGTTTCGAAGCCGGTTTCCTTGCAGGCGTCAAGGCGGTTAAGCCGGACATCAAGGTCAACGTGGTATACACGGGCGCGTTTGATAAGCCCGATCTGGGCAAGAGCGCCGCGGCTACGATGTACAACAGCGGCATCGACATCATCTTCCACGCATCTGGCGGCACGGGCAACGGCGTGTTCAACGAAGCGACGGACCGCAAGAAAAACGGCGACGACGTATGGGTTATCGGCGTAGACAAAGACCAATCGCTGGAGTTCGGCGACGAAGTGACGCTGACATCCATGATGAAGGGCGTAGAAACGGCGGTTCACAAGGTATCCAAGGATCTAATCGCGGGCAATTGGAAAGGCGGCACGGTGCAAGAGCTTGGCCTGAAGGATGACGCGGTAGGTCTGCCTGAGACTTCGACGAAGAACGTACCTGCTGAAGTGCTGGAAAAGGTCGAAGAATATAAAGGCAAAATCATTAGCGGCGAAATCACCGTTCCAACGGAGTAAGATCAAACCAATCAATAGCTTGATTAAAGAAGCGACGAGACCGGCGGGAGCCGGTCTTGTGCTGTTTCCGATTTTCTGAAATACTAGGCATGCGTACATTATATGTGGATCCCGGGAGTGATAAGAAATGGGTCAGAGCGGGGCAGTCGTGCAGCTGAAAGGCATTACGAAACGGTTTCCGGGATTGGTGGCCAACGATTCCATCAATTTCGAGCTCAAGAAGGGCGAAATACATGCGCTGCTCGGCGAGAACGGGGCCGGGAAGTCGACGCTGATGAACATTTTGTTCGGCTTATATCAACCGGACGAAGGCGAGATCTGGATCAATGGGCAGCAAACGGTTATCGACGGGGCTTCCAAAGCGATCGATCTGGGCATCGGCATGGTGCATCAGCACTTCAAGCTGGTCCAACCGTTTACGGTAGCGGAGAATATCGTGCTTGGGGACGAGCCCAAGAAGGGCATGACCATCGATTACAAGCTCGCGAATCAGAAGGTTAAGGATATTTCCGAGCGTTACGGGTTGAAAGTAGATCCGCAAGTGCGGATTCAAAATATTACGGTCGGCATGCAGCAACGGGTCGAAATTCTGAAAACGTTGTATCGCGGCGCGGAAATCGTCATTTTCGACGAACCGACGGCGGTGCTGACCGTGCAGGAGATCGAAGAGCTGATCGATATCATCCGCAATTTGTCGGCCGAAGGCAAGTCCATCATTATCATCACGCACAAACTAAAAGAAGTTATGGCGTTGGCGAATACGGTAACGGTCATCCGTCGCGGCAAAGTCGTGCGCACGCTCCCGACAAGCGGCACGAACGAGCGGCAGCTGGCCGAGTTGATGGTCGGCCGCGACGTCACGTTCGAGGTCGAGAAGTCGAAGGCAGAGCCGGGCGAAGTCGTGCTGGACGTGCGCGATCTTCATATGAAGGGAGAACACGGCAAGCCCGCGCTTGACGGTACGACGTTCCAAGTGCGAGCTGGCGAAATCCTCGGCATCGCGGGTGTCGACGGCAATGGCCAGAGCGAGCTGATCTACGCGATTACCGGCATGCGCAAGCTGCAAGAGGGCAGCGTACGGCTTAACGGCAAAGACTTGACGAACCGTTCGCCGCGCGATATCTCCACCGCGGGGGTTGGCCATATACCGGAGGACCGCCACAAGCATGGGCTCGTGCTGGACTTCTCCGTCAGCGAGAACATGATCCTCGGCACGTACTTTAAGCCGGAATACGGCAGATACGGCTTTGTCGACTTTAAGGCCATGGACGACCTTGCGAAAAATCTCGTTACCGAATTCGATGTTCGTCTATCGGGCATTCATACGGATGCAAGGGCGCTCTCCGGCGGCAATCAGCAAAAGGCGATTATCGGACGGGAGCTTCACCAAAATCCCGATTTGCTCATCGCCGTGCAGCCGACGCGCGGACTGGATATCGGCGCGATCGAGTTCGTACATAAGCGGCTGGTCGAAGCCCGTAATCAGGGCAAAGCGATTCTGCTCGTTTCCTTTGAGCTGGACGAGCTGTACGCGCTATCCGATCGCATCGCGGTGATGTACGAAGGGAAGCTGGTCGGGGAAGTGGATGCGGACAAGCGGGATGACGAGCAATTAGGATTGTTGATGGCGGGCAATAGCGAAGGATCAAACGCGTCGACCGCATCGAACAGAGGAGGGGGCTAGCCGAATATGGATACAGTCAAAAAGATATTCAACAAATCGTCGATGCTGGTTCCGCTGGTCTCCATCCTGTTCGGACTTATCATCGGCGCGATCGCGATGCTCGCGGGCGGTTACAATCCCATCGT
>JAQSXN010000413.1 GCA_029256665.1 Paenibacillus sp. | reverse complement strand
GGAAACCTTTTCGCCTAACTAGGCCTGAGCATGCTTTTTCGAAAAAAATGTCGTCAGAGCCTTATACACTTCGCTTTTCTCCTTAATAATCGAGTACATAAACTTTTTATCCTGTATGTGTTTATAGGCCGACATCAGCGTGCTGCTTCGATTATACTGGTTGACCTCCCCGTAGCCGAACATATTGCAGCGCTCCATCAGTTGCGATATCAGTTTCACGCACCGTTCATTGTCCGAGGTTAAATTGTCGCCGTCGGAGAAGTGGAAGGGATAGATATTCCAAGCCGCGGTCGGGTATCTGCCGTCGATGATTTCCAGCGCTTTCTGGTAGGCGGAGGAGCAGATTGTGCCACCGCTTTCACCGCGCGTAAAAAATTCTTCCTCCGTCACTTCTTTGGCCTCGGTATGATGGGCGACATAAATGATTTCGACATGTTCATACTTTCGACGGAGAAAGCGGGTCATCCAGAAGAAGAAGCTGCGGGCGCAATACTTTTCGAAAGACCCCATGCTTCCAGACGTGTCCATGAGCGCCAAAATCACGGCATTGGACTGGGGCTTTACGATCTCCGTCCATGTTTTGTAACGAAGGTCATCCGGAGAAATGCCGCCGATGCCGGCAATGCCCGCGTTGGCGTTCCGACGGAGATTTTCGATTAGCGTGCGTTTCTTGTCGATGTTGGACATGATCCCTTTTTTGCGGATATCGGTAAACACGATTTCTTTTGTCTGCAGCTGTTCCTTTTGTTTTTGCTCCAGATTCGGCAGCTCGAGCTCCTCGAACAACATATCCTCCAGCTGGTCGATGCTTATTTCCGTATCGACGACGTCTTCGCCGGGCTGGTCGCCGGCGTCTTTGCCTTTGCCCGGCCCCTTGGCCGCCTGAGGATCCACGCCAAGCACATCGCCGACCTGCGAATCGCCATCGCCTTGTCCGACGTGCTGCTTTTTATTGTAATTATAAATGAAATGGGATTCGTCGAGGCTTTTGATGGGAACTTTGACGGTTTTGCGGCCATCGGACAATACGATGCTCTCATCTGAAACGAGATCGGGCAAATTTTTGCGAATCGCTTCCTGAACCTTTTGCTGATGCCTGGCCTGATCCGCATACCCTTTGCGGTGGAGCGACCAATCTTCTCTGGACACAATGAACATGCCGTCGTCCGCTGGACTCATTTCGAAGCACCTCCTCGCTGTAATCCTGGTTAATAATCAATATATTCACTTGACGGGCGGTTATGTGAACGAAATTAGTCCAATTCTAGCAAATGACTTCGTAATGGGAAGCGAACGGGGCATTCTAGCGACGCGGCTCGCCGGATGATAGAATAGGAGGAAGAGCAATTGGACGAGCGCGGGACGCACCGCGCGGGGAGGTAATCATGAAACTATTTCATACCGCCGACTGGCATTTGGGCAAGCTGGTGCACGGCGTCTATATGACGGAGGATCAGCGATTCGTGCTGGATCAATTGATCGAGGCCATCCGGGCGGAACGGCCCGATGCGGTTATAGTCGCCGGCGATCTCTATGATCGGGGCGTGCCGCCGACAGAGGCGGTTGAGCTGCTGGATCGTACCTTGAAAACGATCGTAGCCGATCTTGGCGTGCCGGTGTTCGCGATCGCGGGCAATCACGACAGTCCGGACCGGATCGGATTCGGTTCCGCGCTGATGCAAGGGCAAGGGCTGCACTTGGCAGGCCAACTGAAGCAAGGGACGGAGCCGGTGGTGCTTCGTGACGGCTTCGGCGAAGTGCATGTTCATCTCGTCCCGTATGCGGATCCAGCCATCGTTCGGCATGTACTGGAGGACGAGAGCATACGCACGCATGATGAGGCGATGGGGGCGATCGTCTCGCGGCTAAAGCTTGCGGAAGGGGCCAGGCATGTATTGGTCGGGCATGCTTTCGTCACGCCGAGCGGCGAAGCGATGGAGAATACCAGCGATTCCGAGAGACCGCTGGCGATCGGCGGCGCGGAACACGTGAGCGCGCGACATTTCGAGCCGTTTCATTACACGGCGCTGGGACATCTGCATCAGGCGCATTACGTGCGCCGCGAGAATATCCGTTACGCGGGGTCGCCTCTCAAGTATTCCATCTCGGAGGAACGCCACGTCAAAGGGTACCTGGTCGTCGAGATGGATGGCGCCGGCGCCGTCACCGTGGAGAAACGGGAATTGAAGCCGCTCCGCGACATGAGACGGGTCGAGGCGCCGATCGAAGAGCTGGAGAAGCATCCGGTGAACGACGATTACGTATATGTGACGCTGCTGAACGACAATCCCGTTTTGTTCCCGATGGAGAAGGTGCGGGCGGTTTATCCCAACGCGATGCACGTGGACCGCAAAGTTTCCATGGCCATAGCCGGTGCCGGGCCGTCCGGCGTCCGCGGCGCCGATAGCGGCAAGCAAGGAAGCGATCCCGTCCGGCTGTTCGCTGATTTCTACCTGGAAGTGAAGGGACAGCCGCTGAGCGACGAGAAGCGGGAGCTGTTCGCGGCTGAATTCGAAGCGCTGAGACGAGAGGAGGAAGGCGCGTCATGAAGCCGCTCAAGTTAACGATGATTGCTTTCGGACCTTACCGGGACGCCGAATGCATCGATTTTGCCGAGCTCGGCGACCGCCGTCTGTTCGTGATCTCCGGCAATACCGGCGCGGGCAAAACAACGATTTTCGACGCGATCTGCTTCGCCCTCTACGGAGCGGCAAGCGGTGAAGACCGCGCCGACTCCCGTATGCTGCGTAGCCACTTCGCCGATGATGAGACCCATACGTCGGTAGAGCTCGACTTCGAATCCGGCGGCAAGCGGTATCGCGTATTTCGGCAGATGAAACACCGCAAAGGCGCGAACAAAAGCGAGACCGGGGAGAAGACGGAGTTGTACGCGCTGGACGGCGATACGCCGACGCCGGCGGTCGACCGGTTCATGACTACGGAAGTAAACTCGAAGCTGCTCGCCATTATCGGCTTGACCAAGGAGCAGTTCAGCCAGATCGTCATGCTGCCGCAAGGCGAATTCCGCAAGCTGCTAACCTCCGACACGGACAACAAGGAGGACATTCTTCGGCGAATTTTTCGAACGGAGCTATACGAGAAGCTTGAGGGACGATTTCAGTCGCGATATCGGGAACTGTCGGACTCGCTGAAGGAGGCGCTGGCCGCCAGCGCGGCCGTCATGCGCCAAGCGGAGGAAGCGTTGCCCAAACGCGAAGAGGGAGGTCTATTCGCCACCTTCCTGCAAGAAAGCTATAACGCCTCGCAGGTTCGAGACGCGCTGAATGCCGAAGCCGGCTACTACGGCGAAGCGGCGCTCGAAGCGGGCAAACGAAAGAACGAGCTGGCTTCTTCCATGGAGACGCTGCAGGAGAAGCTGCGCGCGCATTTGTCGTTGAACGCGAAACATGAAGAGCTCGCCGTCAGGATGAAGACGAGAGAGGCGCTTGAGCTGCGGCAAGCGGAGATTGCCGAGTTGGAGCGCGAGCTGGCGCTTGCCGCGAAGGCGGATGCGATCGTCCCGTACGCGGAGCAAGCGGCGGAAGCGGCGCGAGCGCTGGAAGCCCGCCGCGAGGCGTTGCGGCAGAGGGAGGAACAGCTTGCCGCCGCGGAGAAGGAGCAAGCCGAAGCGATTGGCGCGCATCAAGCGGAGGCGGACAAGGATTCGCTGCGACGGGAGGTCGAGCTTGAGCTACATCGGCTGACGGAGCTTGTGCCGGTCGTGGACTCGTTATCCGCCCGGCGCGATGAGCTTGCCGGAATCAAACGCAACGAAGCAGCAGCGGCAGCCAAGTTGGCCGCGGCAGCGGATGCGTTAGCCGCGCGAAGGCAGGAGAGGCTTGGCGCGGTTATGGAGCAGCAGACCGTCGAAGCGGCCGCGGCGCTTGTGCCGGAAGCCGCTTCGACGCTCTCGCAGCTTGAGCGGCAGGGGAAGGGCGTGAAGCGCCTGCTCGAGCTTGCGACGGACATTGAGCGCTGGCGGGAGCATGAGCGCGAAGGAGCTAGAGCGATGGAGGCCGCGGGATCGCGGGTCGCCGCCCTTGAACGCCGATGGATCGAGGGCCAAGCCGGCTTGCTCGCGGTTCATCTGCATGACGGCGACGCCTGTCCGGTGTGCGGAAGCGAAGCTCATCCCGCTAAAGCCGTCATGCCGAAGGATATGCCTTCCAAAGAAGCGCTTGACGCCGCGAAGGAGCAGTTGGCTGCCGTTCAGAGGGAGCTGATGACGGCCAAAGCGGAGGCCGCCGCCGCGACAGGCTCGCAGAGGACGGAGATGCAAGAGCTCGCGGAGCTGGTGCCCGCGTTGTCGTTCGAGCTTGGGGAGGACCCGTCCGTAGCCGCGATGCAGCAGTTGCAGAGCGAGCTGAGAATGGCGTGGAAGACGGCCAAAGAAGAACTCGACGGCCTTAAGGCGAAGGCTTCGCGGTTGGAACCGCTGCGTCAAACATTGGGCCGCTACGATCAAGAGATCGACAGGCTGGGGCAAGAGCAAGAAAACCTTCGGGCTTCCGTGCAGTCGCTCGCGATCGAAGGAGCGGCGAAGGAA
>JAQSXN010000412.1 GCA_029256665.1 Paenibacillus sp. | reverse complement strand
GACTTCTACAACAACGCGCTTCGTCCCGCCAATCCCGAGTTCAATATGACCTTCATGGCGCCTCCGGCTGGCTGGGAAGGCGGACCGCGGAAGAACGCGTATACGCAAACAAGCGAAGAAGGCTTCATGATCGCCTCCACGACGGACAAGATCGAGGACGTCGTGAAATACATCGACTTCTTCTATTCCGAAGAAGGCAAGAAGCTGGCAAGCTGGGGCATCGACGGCGAGACCTCCTCGAACGGCGCGTTTACCGAAAAGTACGCCGACGTTGCCGACATGCGGAAGAAAACGGGCTTGTCGACCGACGGCACGTATGCTTGGTTTGACTATGACGCGCATATCTCCTTGTCTTCGCCGGAGTTGAAAGCGGCTTACGCAGAAGCGCCTAAGTACGACAGCGAGCCTAAAATCTCGATTTCCTTCACGCCGGAAGAGCAACAAATTCTGAGCACGAAAGGCGATTCGCTGAATGGAAATCGCGACGAAAACTTCGCGAAGTTCATCATGGGCACGCGCAGCTTCGACGAGTGGGGCAGCTTCGTCGAAGAGCAAAAGAAATTGGGATACGAAGAAATCGTAGCCTTATACAAAACGGCTCACGAGCGCGCGCAGGCGGCCGTGAAGTAATCATCTCCCGCCATACCTTACGTCCAACAAGCCTCGTTAGCTTTAACGAGGCTTGTTCTCTGACAACTTCCCAAAGCGAAAGGATGAGATGAAGTGGCATTATCGCGTATTATGAAACCCTTATCTTCCTTGCTAATTTTTTCGATGCTAATTGCCCTGATCGGAGCGGCAGGCATAGCCTTCCCGCAAGACGTCTCCGCCGCAGGAGTGACGGTCGATTTGAACCAGCCGCTTAATAATATGGATTCGGCGACCAACCAGACGGGCGACACGACGGGAACGGCGGGCATCGCGCTCGTAGCGAACGCGGACCCCGCATTTGTACAGGAAGGAACGGGCTCCAAGAAATGGCTGTTCGCCATTCCGGATGCGGCCAATCCGCCGAACCATGTTGCCGGATCCGCGCTTATTTATCCCAAGCTCGCCGCGAACGTCGATCTTAACGGCTTCTCTGCATTGACCTTCTGGGCGTATAACGCAAAGGCGCGTACCGGCGATCAGGCGGACAAGCCCTTCCAAATCCGCTTCTTCATGAAGGGAGACGCTTCGAACTATTACTTCTACAGAATCCCGCTCGACTGGACGGGGTGGAAGCAAATCGAAGTGCCGCTTTCCGTCGCGAAAACGCAAATGAGCTCTCCGACCGTAAAAGCTTGGGGACCGCTCGATTATATTCGGTTCGATCAGGCCGGCATCGGAGGTACGACTCTGGATCCGACGCTGCACATGTACCTCGACGATTTCAGGGTGACGGGGACCGGAAATTTGCTGCCGGCCGTTGCCGATAAACCGAGCGGCACCTACATGAACAAAGTCAAAGTGAACGTGACGAGCGCCTCCGCGCCTGCCGGTCTGACGAGCCTTTCGTACAAACGACTAGGCGTTGACGTTAACTTCCTGCCTTATACGGGGACGCTTGAATTCACGGAGGATACCGAGCTCGTCGTCAAGACGACCATGAACGGCGTCGATAGCGAGGAAACAACTTATTCCTACAACGTGGAGATTGATCCGAACTATGTTGGCGAGGTTCTGGCCGCTCCTGCCGCCGGCACCTATGCGGAAGCGAAAACCGTAACCTTGTCGACAGAGACGGAAGACGCTCAAATTTTCTATAAATTCGAGGATGAGGATGACTCCGCTTATCGACTATATAGCGCTCCAATTACGGTCGGAGGCAACGCGACGATCATAGCCAAAGCGATAAGCGGCGGCAATGAAAGCGAGCCGTCCGCCCATTCCTACCGCATCGATCTATCCGGAGCCAGCAGCTTCCCGATTAGCGACACGGAGGGCTTCGCGGGCTGGACGAATACGTCCTTGTCGACCGAGCATCCCGTTCTAGGCAGCCGCTCGGGGCTATGGACGGATCCTACGATACCGATCGACATTAACAATATCGCGGGAACAGCTTGGAAGAGCTACGACCAGATCGAATTCTGGCTGTACTCGGAGAAAGCATCGAACAAGAAAGTGTATTTCTTGTTGTACGCCAACGATCCCGCCACGCCTGCCAACGAATATTTCATGACCTCCTTCTTCGTCGACTGGACGGGGTGGAAGAAGATCGAACTGCCGTATAACAAGTTTCTGAATTCGACGGGAACGGCGGATCTGGACCGAATTACCAAGCTCATCGTTCATCCGAGATGGTATGGTTCCGATCCGGCGCCGGATCCGACCGACAAGCTGTATTTCGACGGGCTGGGTTTAGCCAAAAACGTGGTCGAACCATCGATCAAACAAATTAACCAA
Source organism: Paenibacillus sp. (assembly GCA_029256665.1). Lineage (GTDB taxonomy): Bacteria > Bacillota > Bacilli > Paenibacillales > Paenibacillaceae > Pristimantibacillus. The sequence continues at coordinate 2,175 of JAQSXN010000412.1, read as the reverse complement.
AGCGCGCTGCCGGGCAGCGCTTTGCATTACAGCCTCTCGCTCAAAAACATCGGCGAAGCGGCGACGGCGTACCGGTTAAACGCAGAGTCGGCGTTCGGCGCGGGATATGACGTTACATTCGACGATTTGACGGATACGGTCGCGGTCGGAGCGGAAACGGATATCGATTTCGAGGTGCAGGTACCGGAGAACGCGCCGCCGGGCGAGACCCGAAAAGCGGTGTTCGTCGTTCAGCCTGTCGCAGGCGGCAAAGTCGTTAAGCTTGAGCTCAATGTGACGGTCGGGACGAAACGCGCCGCAACGAAACAGCATCCGTACATTATGACGACAGAAGAGCAGTTAGAAGAAGCCAAAGCGAAAATCGAGGATTACGGCTGGGCAGCCGATTATCTGGAAGCCATAAAGGAGAAAGCTGATGTTTGGCGCGACAAGGAGATCTATTACCCGACCAAGCCGGCAGGCCAAACGACTTGGTTTGTCTGCGGCGACGCAACGTTGACGTTTAACTACGACTCGCCCCATTCGCATCTCTGCGAGGCGGACGGGCAATTCTATACGGGCGATCAGGTGGATGCGGGATGGCGATTCACGACGCATACGATGAATACGGAAGCGGCGCGCACGTTAGCTCTCGTATACGCTTTGACGGGCGATTCGGCTTACGCGGAGAAGGCTAAGGAAATATTGGTTCGATATTCCGAGCTGTATCCCAGCTATCCTGTACAAGCGCAATATGGCAAGCTGTTCTACCAAACGCTGGACGAAGCGGTTCAAATGATTCAGCTCGTGCAAGCCTACGATCTCATTAAACCTAGCGGCTTGCTGAACGATGCGGAGACGTACGGCATCGAGCAGAACCTGTTTGCGGCTTCCGCCAAAACGCTGCAAGGCTACGACGTCGGCAAATCCAACTGGCAAACCTGGCATAACGCCGCCATAGGCGCCATAGGCGCGGTTCTGGAGGATAAGACGCTCATGGATTTCTCCGTGCTGGGGCGGAGCGGCTTCGACTATCAGATGGCGAACAGCGTATTGTCCGACGGCTTCTGGTACGAAGGCGCGATCGGGTACCACTTCTATGCGCAGTCCGCATTGTTCTTCCATGCGCAATCGCTGAAGGAGATGGGGTACGATCTGTTCGGCGACGCGAACTTCAAGAAAACGTTCGACGCCACGCTGCGGTACGCTTATCCGGATCTTGGCATTATCAACAGCAACGACTCCGGCAAATATCCGACCCATCTAGGCGCGCCGGGAAGAGTCGTGCCCATGGATTACGAAGGCGTTTACGCGGAGTATGAAGATGCGACATACGGAGCATTGTTGAATAAATTATATGTCGACAATGAGAGGCCGCGAGGCGGATATATCGTTCCCGGCAACTCTTCGAGCGGCATCGCCGGCGAGCAAGCCGTGTTTTATGGCAAAACGTCGATAGCTAGCGGGGGAAGACTACCCTCCGAAAGCTTGAACTTCGAAGGCTTGGGTCACTCCGTCATTCGGGTGGGCGAAGGCAACGACCAGCTGTTTGCTCTAGTCGATTACGGCTTGCATGGCGGTTACCACGGCCATCCGGACAAGCTGCATCTCGATCTATTCGGGAAAGGCGAACGTCTGGCGCCGGATCTCGGCATCCCGCCGTACAGCAATTCGATGTACACATCGTATTACAAGAAAACCTTCTCACATAATACCGTTGCCGTCGACGGCAAGACGCAAAATATTCCGAACGTAAACAACGTCGAGGTATACGAGCCGACGAAGTTGTATCTTCCTTCCGAAGGCTTCGGCATCATGACGAATACGTCAAGCAAAGCCTACGACAATATGAGCAAGTACGAGCGTACCGTAGCGGTTACGCCGGACTATACGATCGACCTGTTCTCCGTGGAATCGGCGACCGAGCGTCAATACGATTGGATCATGCGCGGCATCGGGGAATTCGAGACCGATACCGAGATGGAAGAGATGACGGGACCGCTCGGCACGGAGGATGCCTATTCCTTCTTCCGCAACGGACAATCGGCCGAGGTTGACGCTGTCTGGGAAGGCACGTGGAATACGGCAGCCGGCAACGGCCTCAAGTTGTTCAGCTTAACAAGCTCGGAGCAACAGCCTACTACGATGATCGTTGGCGAATCTCCCGGACCGGGCAACGATACTGGCGCTTACACG
>JAQSXN010000411.1 GCA_029256665.1 Paenibacillus sp. | reverse complement strand
CTATCGAGCGCCAAATCCAGAATCGTCGCCGAGGCTTGCTCGTCGATCCAACGTCCGAACGCCATCGTTCCCAAGCTAACCGCCGATACTTTTAATCCCGTTCTGCCGAATTTGCGATATTCCAATGTCATTTTATTTCCTCCTCGAATTGTATTGCCGTCCTTTAATAGGCAGCCAACGGTTTAAGCTCCTTCGCTTCCATTCGGGCCGCACACCCGTACAGCTCCGCCGGTTCACCCGACCTTGATGGACTGCGTTCCTGACGAGATAAACGCGACCTCTCCGCTTAGCTGCGCAAGCGCGTTCGTAAGCCGGCTCTTTATGTCGTCCGATAGCTCGAACGTTCCGTCCTCTTGCCGCTGGACGCCTTGGTCCACCGAATAGACGCCGCCTAGCAGATAGGTCGCGCCAAGCGCGGCAAGCACCGGCTTAAGCGCGTAGTCGATCGCAAGCAAGTGCGCGATCGATCCGCCGATAAACAGCGGGAGCAGGACTTTGCGTTCCAGCCCCTTCTGCGGCAATAGATCCAGAAAGGTCTTCGTCACTCCCGAATACGAAGCCTTATACACGGGACTTGCGACCACTACGCCGTCGGCGTCCTCGACTAGCGCGAGTGCTTGCTTGATGGCCTCGCTGTTCCAATTGGCCCGGATCAAGTCCTCGGCGGGCAACTCCGCGATATCGATGACGTTCACCTCGTGGCCGGCTTGCTCTAGCCGCTCGCGGCTGTATCCAACCAGCCCGTTAAGACGGGAACCGCTGTTCGTCGCGCCTGATAAAATAACGATTTTCCCCATAATGTTTCTCCTCCTTATGGAACTACCTCTGTTTTCTTACCGCGGACAACGTTTTTTCGGGTTCGTAGCGGCTGCGCTCGGTCCGGTCGATCTGGACGATCTGGCCGTTGTGGAACGTGATTTGCACCGTTCCATACCGAAGACCGCTCACCTGCTCTTTAATTCGCTGCACCCACTCATCGGTAACTTGAGTAACTTGAATCGCTTTGGACATCTTCATCAACATCCTCTCCTGATTTATGCGGCAGGTTGCGTGAATGCAAGAAGGCGCACGTCGATCTTGCGACGTGCGCCTCCAGTTTTCTGGCGAGCGCTAAACCGATTTAGTTTTACCCACAATTCCAAGCGAAATAGTATGATTAATGTGATTCTCATCTTAGCATCCCCCCGGCAACGATGTCAACGCCTTTTTTGTCCTCAATTTGTTCTAAAAAATAGTTAGTCTGAGGCAGGCTTTGCGAAGCCGTGGCAGGATCAAAAAACCGTTCTCCGGCATATGGCAACGCCATTGACTAAGGAACGTTTTTTTTAAGTTATCTAAGCTTGCTGCTCTTCCGCATACAATACCGTGGATAGATAACGTTCTCCATTGCTCGGGATAACCGCGACGACGCGTTTGCCCGCTCCAAGCTTTTCCGCAAGGAGAAGCGCCGCATAGATCGCGGCCCCGGACGATATGCCGCCGAGGATCCCCTCTTGTCTCGCGACGAGGCGAGCCGTTTCAAACGCCTGTTCGTTGGTCACCTTAATGACTTCATTATAGATGCCGGTGTCGAGGATGGATGGTACGAATCCGGCGCCGATGCCTTGAATTTTATGCGGACTCGGGCTTCCTCCGGACAATACGGGAGACGCCGCGGGCTCGACGGCAGCAATATGGACATCCGGGAACGCCAGACGCAGCACCTCGCCGGCTCCCGTTATCGTCCCGCCCGTGCCGATGCCGGCAATAAAGCCGTCCAGCTTGCCGTCCAGGGACCGAATCGCTTCTACGATTTCGGGACCGGTCGTTTCGCGATGGATTTTGACGTTGGCGGGATTGTCGAACTGCTGGGCAGGGAAATAATCGGGATTGGCGTCCACGATTTCCTTGGCGGTGCGGATGGCCCCTTTCATTCCCTCGGACCCCGGGGTAAGCACCAACTCGGCTCCGTAAGCCTTAAGCAGATTGCGCCGCTCCAAGCTCATCGTCTCCGGCATGACCAGTACCGCCCGATATCCTCTGGCAGCCGCCACGAGGGCGATCCCGATTCCTGTATTGCCGCTTGTCGCTTCGATAATCGTCGCCCCCGGCTTCAGCTTGCCCTGACGCTCCGCTTCCTCGATAATGCTGATCGCGATCCGATCCTTGACGCTGCTGCCGGGATTAAAGAACTCCAGCTTCAAATAAATTTCCGCGCTCCCGGCGGGAACCACTTTGTTTAATCGCACAAGAGGCGTGTCTCCGATTAAATCCGTAATGCTGTTGACAATGCGAGCCATCTTATAGTCCTCCCCATTCGTAATGAATATAAAAATGCGCTCCCTCTATTAAGGAAGCGCATCTCCGTCGATACGGTTGAGTGCGGTAATGCTTTATCCGATTTGGCGCCTTCATATAAATGCCTATTATACCTAGTGAATTACTTATATTTATATTATCATCCGTGTTTCACTCTGTCAATCGTCCCTTGAAATGCGCTCATTCAACCGCGAATCCATTTTCGGCCGACCGCCGCCTCCGCATCATAATCGGAGAAACGTGCTGGAAAGCTGGCATCCTCGTGTCCGAGCCATCTATCAATCGCCGAACAACCGCATCATCAGAATGCCCGCCAGCGACAAAACGATGCCCGTCGTTTCCGTAACGGTAAACTTATCCTTCACGACGAATCTCGTATAGAGAAGCACGAGCGGCACGTTAAGCGCCACGACCGCCGAGACCAGTCCCGCCTTGCCCAGGTCGAACGCGGGTACGATAAGCAGCATGCCGGCCGTATTGGTGAGGCCGATGGCGAGTCCCGTCGCGAACGTCCTGCTTCCGCTCCATGCCGCCTTGCGGGGCGTTGCCAGCAGTAGGGCGGCATCGTCCGCGGCGGCCGCTTCCGCGGACGCGGCCGTTTCGAGCATCGTGCGCCCCCGTCGCCTATCCGCGAGCCACCATAGGAAAAAGCAGAGCGTTCCCGACGCGAACATAAAGAACAGCGTCGGCATCAGTTCGGCCCCGAGCATCGTCGACCATTTGCCGCTCAAATCGTTGAAAGCGAACAGCAGCATGGCCAGCAGTCCCCATTGCGCGCCTTGCAGATTGCGAAGCGACAAGTCGCTGGAATAACGAACGAGCAGCACGCCCCCGATGATGATCGCAAAAGCCAGCAATTGCAGCCCTCCGATCCGTTCGTCCCACAATAAGAAAGCCGCGATCACGACGACGACCGACGGCAGCGCGGTCAGAATCGCGACCAGCGACGCCTTGCCGACGGCAAAACCTTTGAACATGCTCGCGTTCGCCCCGAACGAGAACAATCCCATCTGGATGCCGACCAGACAACCGATCGTCCATTCGGAGGACAGCAGCAGCGCGCCGGACAAATTCACGATCGCCCCCATCGCGAATACGCCGCATAACATCAGGTTCCGGTTGACCGGCTTCTGGCTGGTCCAGTGGTACAAAATGCCCCTTAGCCCGAAGGCGACGGCCGCCAGCACCGATAAAGTAAGCCATAACATCTCTATTCCTTGCCCCTTTCAATGTCTAGACGCGATGCGAATTGCCAATGTCCCCATCATACAACGTTTGGCCGATCAGCGGAACAAGCCCGCATCAATATTTACGCATCCGCCCCTCCGCCATCTTGCGGGAAGTTTGCGTGAAGCTGCCGGTACGACTTAGGCGTAAGTCCCTCCGCGGCGCGAAATAGCTTGATAAAATAGCTCGGCTGGCTATACCCGCAGCTTCGCGCCACTTCGCCGACGGACAGCATGGTCGTCGCAAGCAGCAGCCTTGCCCGCACCATCCGGCTCTCCGTCAGGAACTGATTGGGCGTCCTTCCCGTCGCGAGACGGAACAGCCGAAGGAAGTGATACGGACTAAAGCCCGCCAGGCCCGCCATATCGTCCAAGCTCCAATCGTTCTCGCAGCGTTCGCGGATTCGGTCGGCGGCTACGCGGATCACGTCGCGCTTTCTGAGCTGGGACGGCGCTTCCAGCCGCTCCGATTGCACGGCTAGCAGCATGAGCAGCTCGTAGAGCTGCGCGGACATTTCCGGTTCGTCGGCAAGCTGCAGCCGCTTCCCGAGCTCGTACATCCGTTCGGTCAAGACGATGAACCGCTCGCTCGCCGAGAACGAGAACGGCCAGCAGCCGTATTCGTCCGCTTCCCGCAGCATGGGCAGCGGCGCCGTGGCCGAGAAGTGAATCCACCTTACGTCCCACGGCTCGGCCTTGCTCGACTCGTATCGCTGGTAGGCATCCCTCCCGTACAAGAACCCGTCTCCCGCCGCAAGCTCAATCATTTCCCCGGATTCCAGATGGACGGAGCCTCTCCCCGCAAACACCAGATGAAGGTTGTATTCTTTAAGCGCCCCGCGCTTCCTGAGCTCCGAATGCTCGGGGATGCTTGGGTACCTGCCGTACATGTCCGGGTAACAAATATAATGGGGAAACGATGGTTTCGGCGCGATATAGTGCTGCCTCATAGCTTAGCCCTCCACTGCCTCTCGAAATTTCGCAATTATCTCTTATGATTCGCAATATATTATCATATACGACTTCATAATCGTCG
>JAQSXN010000410.1 GCA_029256665.1 Paenibacillus sp. | reverse complement strand
GTACGTCCATTGCATCGTTGATGTGCACATGCACGATCTGCTCCGGACGAAGCGCCTCGATATCCGCTACGGTCAAGCCGTTGGTGTACCAGTGGTAGGCGTCGAACAATAGTCCCACGTTTGGTTCGCCGATCGCGTCGATCCAATCCAGCGTCTCCTGCAGCGTCCAGATGAACGGATTCGACCAAGCGGTACGCAGATGATGCGGTCCGACAAACTCCAGTCCGAGCGAGATGCCGTACGCGCCAAGCACTTGAGCGCAAAGACGCAATCTGCGGGTAGCTGCGGCCATGAACGGAGCGGCTTTCTCGTCGGTCGACGGCAAGATGTAGGTGCAGCAGCGCGTGCAGCCGAGCGCCTTGGCGGCGGCGGCGGAAGCCGCCAAACCTTCGAAGCCCTTCAAAAACGACTCGTCCGATCCGCGCCATTCGACAGGCAAGCCGATCGAGCCGATCACGACGCCGTTATCCTCGAGCAGCGCGCGCGCGCCATCGACGCCATACTCCTTCACGAGCGACAGCGCGTCGGTATCCACTGCCTGGAAGCCGTTGCGGCCCGCAAGCTCGATCAACTGACGCTGATTGTCCAGAGCGCCGAGACCGGCGCCCGTTAATCCTCTCAACATGGCAATTCCTCCGAATATTAGATTGGTGTAATCCATTTGAATGAATAATAAATAAATCGTTCTGAAGGGATGTTTAGTCCCAGTTCAGCTTCACTTCGTTGCCCGTTCTGGAGGATTCGTAGATCGCGTCCAGAATCAGGTTGTTGGTGTAACCCGACAACGCGGACGTAATCGGCTGCTTGCCTTCGCGGATGCAAGCCAGGAAGTGGCGGCTCAGCCTGGCGCGCTCTCCTTCGTCGTTCTCCGGCTTCGAAAGCGAAGTCTCGATCGGACGGTCGAACTTCTCCGTCAGCAGCTTGCCGGAGCCGGCCTTATAGCTGGCGCCGCCCTCGGAGCCCATCAGATGGACAAACGGCGCATTGTCCGTATCCATGTGAACGGCCCAGCTGACTTCGAGCGACAGCGTGCTGCCGTCCTCCATCTTGATCAGCGCCGTTGCAAAATCCTCTACGTCGTAGACGCCGTCCCAGTTCGGCTTGCCCCAAGTTCCGATGCCTTTCCGTTTAGGTCCGAACTCGGCGTATGTCGCGCCATAGACGGACACCGGCTTCGGATTGCCCATCAAATAAAGCGCCAAGTCCAGCATATGGACGCCGATATCGATCAGCGGGCCGCCTCCGGATTGATCCATCCGCGTAAACCATGTGCCCCAGCCGGGAATGCCCTTCCGTCTATACCAGCCCGTCTTGGCGGTATAGATACGGCCAAGCTCGCCGCGTTCCACCTGTTCTTTGATCTGCATCGGCACGGATTCGAAACGCATCTGATGGGCGATCATGACGACGGCTCCCGTCTGTTTGCTTGCGTCGTAAATCCGGCGAGCTTCATGGCTGTTGATTGCCATCGGCTTCTCCAGCAGCACGTGCTTGCCCGCTTCGATCGCCCGGATCGCCAGCGGCGCGTGATGTTGGTTAGGCACGCCGATGATAACCGCGTCTACATCCTCCCGTTCGATCAGCGCTTCCGGCGTTTCGACGACGGCGGCAATTCCGTAAAGCGTCGCCTTCTCTTGCGCCAGCGGCAAATAGGCGTCGGTGATCGCCGTTATTTGGCATTGGTCCGACAATGCGGAAAATTCCTTTGCATGTACGCCGCCGATATTTCCGGCGCCGATAATTCCGATTCTGATTATGTTAGCCATTTCGATCCTCCCTGTTTCTTACAGTAGTAGTTCACTAATTCTTATAGAGGTTGTTCAAAAAGTCCAATTTTGATTACGAAGTAACTCGAGAAGTATATTCGACATCGAATCTTGAATTCAGCCGGGACTTCCGGTGCTCACGTAGCTTCCACTACGCTCCGCTCCTCATTCCCTATTCTTCATCCAACCTTCTACAGCGTTTTTGAAAAAAACGCAGCATCGGAAGCATAATCCCATGTACTAAAAATCGAACTTTTTGAACACGTACTTACAGGCAGTCGTCTCCGTTAGGAAACGCTTACCGGACCGTTCGACTTTTATGATAGAATAGCGGAAGAGTTATTTCGTCCCGTTATTTCGATATATATCTCATTTTTTCGAAAGGCGCGCTATCGGTCATGACTTACTTCCCGGATTATCTCAAAACCTATCCCAACATGGATACGGCAAACCCTCTCCATATTAGCTTAAACACGCTGCACGCCGGCTTTCGGGCGCATCGCCACGACTTCCTGGAGTTTTCCTACGTCGTGGACGGTTCCGGATCCGAGGCGATCAACGGATCGCTGCATCCCATGAAGCCGGGGACGTTCACCTTCGTCCTCCCCTATCAAGTGCATCAAATCTATACGGACCCCGGCAGCAAGCTTGTCCTGTACAATTGTATGTTCAGCATGGATCTATTGATGGACGCAGCCAAGCAGGAGAGGCTTATGGGACTGATCGACTCGGTCGCCGCGCCGTCCTTCGTACAGCTGGAGGGGGAAGATCGAACGCGCTTCGGGTCCATCGTGCAAAATATGTACGAGGAATACCAAAGCAGCGAGCCGTGGCGCCAAACGATGCTGCAGCTGCGGCTCAAAGAGCTGCTCATCCGTTTCGATCGGCATCGCCGAAGCGGAAGCCTGATCGCTGTCGGAAACCAGCCGGAGAAACATTCCTTTGGCCGGCATTCCTCCGTCTGGCCGATTATCCATTACATTCATCAGCATTATCAAGACGATCTTGCGCTCAGCGATCTTGCCGCGCGATTCAACATGAGCGTCTCCCGGATTAGCGAAGTCATCAAAGAAACGACGGGGCAGAATTTCCTCCACTTCCTTCACGATCTGCGCATTCGCCATGCTTGCAGCCTGCTCGTGTCGACGGAAATGAGCGTATCCGAAATCGCGCTTGAGGTCGGTTACGGCTCCTATAATACGTTTTCACGCGTCTTTCGGGAGACAAAGGGCATCGTGCCCAAAGAATATCGCAAACGCAAATAAAGGTTATCCCGCTGCCGGCTTCGCCAAACAAAGCCGGCTGAGGGATAACCCTTATTTGATACCGGCCTCCAAGGCCTGCTTTCCTCTCAGCCCTGCCAATATCCGAACGAGCTGATGGTCAATACGACTACGAACAGGACATACAAAACAAGCGAAATGATTCTGATTGTGCGTCTGCTCACGCTCTCCGCGCCCCTTCCACATCTTCATCACCTTCGGTCGTACATCATATGCAGGTCATGACAAATGCGGAGCTTGTCTCCGGGCTAGCCTTGGAAATGAACGGCGGATTGGACCCTGATAATCCGGTCGCCGATTGCATGGAGCAACGGTTCGTCATGGCTGATGGCGAGCACGCCTATGCCGCGTCTAGCCGCGATGGCCAGGAGCGCACGCCAAATCTCGGCTTGGGTGATGGCATCCAACATGACCGTCATTTCGTCCGCCACGAGATAACGAGTCTTCGGACCCAGCGACCGTACAATGCAGCAGCGCTGCAGCTGACCGCCCGACAGTTCGCCCGGGTAACGGCTTAGCCAAGCATTCTCGATCCCAAAAGCGTCCAACAGCTCGGAATCCGGGCGTCCCCCCTCCTCCAGCGTCCGTCGTATCGTCCAACGAGGATTAACAGCATGCTCGGGATGCTGGTGAATCAACTGCGCGGGACAATATCCGTCTGTCGGGAGCGGAGCGCCATCTATGCCGACTTCTCCTTCGACAGGCGCCATGTAGCCGGCAAGCAGCCTGCCAAGCGTCGATTTGCCCGTGCCGCTCGGCCCCATCAGTCCCACGATCTCGCCCGGCATGACTTCCAGCGAATAGTCGCGAAACAACCAAGGTCCGCCGCCGTACCGCCAACCTAGACGATCGCCCCTCCAACTACCTCGTTCCACTCGTCAACGCCTCCTTCTCCTTCGCGGCGGACGTCGTCCCAAACCCGTTCCGCGGAAGAGCTTGCCACAGCGAGCGGCTATAAGGATGCCGCAGCAAGCTGCCATCGCCCGCGAAGCTCCCCGCCGGAGCGATCTCGACCACGGCTCCATCCTTCATGACGACAACGCGGCCGGCAATCGCCGCTGCCGCCTCTAGATCATGAGTGATCATAAGAATTGCCGTGCCTCCCGCCGATAACTCGCGAAAGTAGTTCATCGTCTCCGTCACGTCGCCCGAGCCCATGCCCGGCGTCGGTTCGTCCGCCACGATCAAGCCGGCTTCGCGATGCGTCGACATGGCCAGAATCAGCTTGCGCGCCATTCCGCCGGACAGCTGGAACGGATATAACCGCTCCACCGCGGGGCCGAGACCGAGTCTGCTCAACAATCCGCGCCTGACGGCCAGCGCGCCGGAACCGTCGTAAGGTCCTCTTAGCTGTCGTCCGACGGAGAGCAGCGGATTCAAGTATCCGACCGATTGCGGCAGCAGCGCCAGCGTCCGCCCTCTCGCCTTCAGCAGCTCCTTGCGGTCAAGCGTCTTGCCGTTCAGGCGGATCGTTCCAGAGCATGCGGCGTTGCGGGGAAGAATGCCCAGGATGGCATG
>JAQSXN010000409.1 GCA_029256665.1 Paenibacillus sp. | reverse complement strand
GACGTTGCTTGCGTCATGCCTGCATAAGGCTGCTGCGCGTACATGGCTTGCTGGGGATATCCGCGATACCCGTAACCGTATGCTTGATATCCGTAAGGAGAGTGCGCGAAACCCGCGCTTCCGTCAGTCGTGCTGACTTGTTGTTTATAACCGAATTGACTCATTTCTTATTGTTCCTCGCTTTCGTGCAATGGAGATCGGCTTCGCCATACGTGGTTGCCTGCGCTGGATGAAAGGATTAATAAACGGTTGGACAATCGGATGCCGTCGGGATGTAGAAGCAATGCGCTTTGAAACGTCCTGCGTTGGTTTGATCCCACCATGTGCCTGGACAGCCCCCCGCGGGGCGGAAAAACCATAATGCGTTAGTCGCGGGATGCTGGCGTTCGCCGCCAATAGCCCGTTTGGCCAGGCGGATTTCGCTTTCGCGGGCTCTCTGGTAAAAGTAGCTCTTCTGAATGGCTTCGAACCCGCCGGGGCTCTGATACACCATGTCGGGGATCGACCTGATATTCTTGAAGTCGAGGCAATTGCCGCGGACGCGGTTGACGCCGACGTTGCCGACCATCAGCATGCCTAGTTCGCCTTCGCCCTCGGCTTCGGACCTCATCAGCCTCGCGAGCATCCTGGTATCGTCTGTACTGGCCTTAATGACTGCCATGGCTGTGGATTGTTCACTCCCTTTGTCCTTGGAGTAGGCTTTCGCTACATGGTTAATGTATGGAACGTTGGGCGGATTGGTGACAACTCGAGCCCTTGTCGATTTGTAGCGGCAAGCGTGTCGAAATGATGAACAGTCGTGGCGAACGTTGTCACAGTCCCTGTTTTTCGGTATGATTAGAAACGGTTCATCTATGATGGAAAGACGTTTACGCATAACTCGGGAGGCTAGCACCTGTGCTTAAGGATTTAATCGCATTAACGAAACCGAGGCTGCTCCGGCTGAATATGTTTGCCGCCTTAGGTGGATTTTGGGTAGCCTCCAAGTGGGATCTCGATTTCCCGCTCATGATATGGATGCTGATCGGCTCGACGCTAATTATGGCTTCGGCCACCGTGATCAACAATTACTGGGATCGCGAGCTGGATCAGAAGATGGAACGCACGAGAAACCGCACGCTTCCTATGGGCAGGATGTCGCCGGCCGGCGTTCTGGCATACGGCGTCATCCTCGGAGTCGCCGGACTCGCAGTCTTGTTCGCCTTGGACGTGCTTACTGGCTTGCTGGGTTTACTAGGTTGGTTCGTATACATCGTCGTCTACACGATGTGGCTCAAGCGCAGCTCCACCTGGAGCACGTCGATCGGAGGCGTATCCGGGGCGATGCCCCCGGTCATTGGATATTGCGCGGTGACGGGCGAAATCGATGCCGGAGCTTGGCTGCTGTTCGCGCTGCTCTTCCTGTGGCAGCCCGCGCACTTCTGGTCGCTGGCCATCCGCAGAGTGGAAGAATACAGGGAAGCGGGCTTCCCGCTGCTGCCGGTCGTGAAAGGCGTGAAGCGGACGAAGCTTCAAATGATTCCATACGTGCTCCTGCTGCTGCCGACGGTTATATTGTTGTACGTTTACGGGTATGCGGGGATCTACTTCTTAATTGTGTCTGTCGTCCTAAGCGTCGTTTGGCTCGTTCATACGATCGGCGGACTGCGCGCGGCGGATACGGAGAAGTGGGCCAAAATCAACTTTCTTATTTCGGTCAATTATTTGATGGTCGTGTTTGTCGCGATGATCGCGAATACCGTGAAGTAACGGCAGCGACAGCTGCAAGGAGGACTAATAGTGGCTATTATGCGTAAGTACGCGTTTCAGATCGCGGTGCTTGCTTTGTGCGTTGCGATGGGCATTTATTTATTATTTACATATGTGTGGAAGCCGGAAGCGGAGCTTAGCGTCATTAAAGCCGCGCCGGCGTTCGAGATGAACGACATCGACGGCAATCCGGTGTCGCTGGCTTCGACCGACGGCAAAGTTCGGCTCGTTTATTATTATTTCGCCAATTGTCCGGACGTTTGTCCGCCGACTACGTTCTTGCTGGCGGAGGCGCAAGAGAAGCTGCGGGAGCAAGGCAAGCTAGGGAGCGACGCGGAGCTGATCTCCATCACGTTCGATCCGGAACGGGATTCGCCGGAGGCGATCCGCAAGTTCGCGGAGCGCACGTCGGCCGAGCCGGGGGACGGCTGGCATTTCCTGCGCGGCGGTTCCGACGAGACGATCGGGCTTGCGAAAGAAATGCAAATCGCCATCGTTAAGGATCCCGGAGGGGAGACGTTCTCCCATATGAATTATATCGTGCTGATCGACCGGGAAGGCCAAATCCGCCAGCTCATCAAAGGCAGCGACGAGAATCTGAGCGCGGATTATATCGTTGAGCAAGTTAATAGGCTTCTGTAAGACGGACGGCCGCTATCAAAATTGTTCTTTACTCCACTTGGAAGCGGGATCTGGCGAGGGGTATGTAATATACTCGCCCAGGCCCGCTTTCTCTAATTGTTCGATCAAATAGTCTTCCGGCGTATGCTCGACGCCGGAATAACCGCGCCGCGTATAGATATGCTCGGCATCGGGGAACACGTCGCTTAACATCCCGCGGATGCGGCGGCCGGAAGAATCATTGTCCGTAAAGACGAAAACTTGCCGATCGCCGGCATCTTTGCGCAGCTTTTCCAGCTGTAACGAGCCGGGCGTTCCATATGTACAAAGAATTTGGATTCGTTCGTCGACGACGCGTTTCAGCCTGCTCCGATCGTTTTTGCCCTCTACCACGATGGTTGCGTCCATGTTGATTCCTCCAGCCCTTCGGGATGTCTTGTTCCGATAGTGTACCATAAGCGCGCCCCCGTTCCGCAAATACCGTCTCCGAAGGCAAGAAGGCCGCCTGCGCCGCAGATATGGATCTGCGCGAGGCGGCCCGTTGCGTTTTTGCGGAACGTTAATGCCCGATTACCAGAATCCGGCACATACGATGATTACGAGCAAAATAAACAATACTAGAACAGTGCCTACGCTGTTGTAACCGAAGTTGCCTACGCCTGTCATTATGGAGTCACCCCTCTACGCTAGCGTTAACGTCCGGCGGCTTTTGCGGCGCAAGCCGAAGCCCCTAAAGCGCCTCTAAAGCGATTAACCGCCCGACACACGATATCCTATGTGCGGAGGAGACGAATGCCTTGTGCGTTTACCCAGTTTTCGAAAAATGGGTATTCGGCCCGATCGTCTTGAATTTATAGAAGGGCAATAGGCAAAGAGCGAGCATGAGCGCGATAAACGCGATGTAATACGGCGACACTTGGTCGCGCAGCTGTCCGGCCAGCATCGGTCCGAGAAACGCGCCGACGGAGAAGGCGATGGAGAGCACCGAAAAGGTTCTGCCGTATCTCGTGCCGCCGCTAAGCTCGATCAACAGCGTCGATAGGGCGGGCAAAATAATGCCTTTGGCCATGCCGACGAACAGCAGCATGGCGGCAAGCGGCAGCGGCACTTCCGCGGCGATGCCGAAGTAGACGAGCGCGAGGCAGAGCGCTCCCCATAACGTGCGCTGGAACGCCGGCAGCCGGTTCAAGAACAGCATGCTTAACGTAATAAGGGCGCCGATGCTGACGACGGAGAACAGCAGGCCGGTCGTCATCATCTCTTCGCGCGACTTCGCGAGGAGCGGCAGCTCGAAGGAAAGGATGCCTTGCGCGCAACTAATCGCGACGGGCATGAGGTAGATCACCCAGGGGATCGGGACGCTTGACCCGGTTGCGTTTTCTCCGGATTTGCCTGTATTCGCCGCAGGCTGCGCAACGAGCGGATTGCCGCTGCTCGCGGGGACGCTGTTCAGCTTGCGGCCGATCTCCTTGATGAACACTAGAGCGCATGCCGCCGTTGCAATCAGGATCCACCCGAGGATCGTAAAGGCCGTGCCGAAGCCGATCTTGGCGACGAGGTAAGCGCCGGCGGCCGGAGAGACGACGGAAGCTAGCGTATGGACGAGACCGTTGCCCGCCATGAGTTTCCCTTGTTCGGTAATATCGCTCGTGAGCCTTGCGAGCAGCGACAAACAAGCGGGTGACAGGAATGCCAGCACGAAGCCGCTGATGGAACGGAGCAGCAGGAGCTGCCAGGGATCCGTGACGTAGGCTTGGAACAATAGGATGATGCCGGCGCCTAGCAAGCTGAAGACGATAAACAGCCGGCTGCCGTAACGGTCGACGCCGTAACCGGCCAGCACGTTGCCGGGCAGATGGGTGATGGAATACATGCCCATCATCAGTCCGATAAACGAAGGCGCGGCCCCGATGGAAATGGCGAACGGGGTCAAAATCGGATATTGGGCATGCAAGTCGAAAAACGCGACGAATAAAAACAGATATAGCCATAAAGCGGTTCTCACGGACGGCTCCTCCTTGCTCCAAGTATGTATACCTACTTGTACGCCATGGTGGGACAGGATATGTCTCCGAATGCATAGGGCGCCGTTTACGCCCTATGCCGCGTAGGCTATAATAATTGGTAGCGAGTAGATAAAAGAGATATAATGAGGAGGGTTTATGGATGGATTTTTTGGATTTCTCGTCTTATGACACGGACAC
>JAQSXN010000408.1 GCA_029256665.1 Paenibacillus sp. | reverse complement strand
AGCACCGCCTCGCGGTCGTCCATAAAGAGCTGATCCGCGATCGCCGACGAGAGCCTTGGCACGGCGAATCGCATGCCCGAAATCGCCGATGCCGACAAGCCGCAGCTGACCATGACGGAGTAGTTGAAGGCGAACAGTCCGTGCAGACGCCTCGCCCCTTCTTCGGTTCGCCCGGTAAACGCGAAGCCCGGGGTCATATAAGGATGAGCGTCCAGCATCCCGCTCGCGATATCCGGCGGCGCCGCATACCGGTCGCCCCACCTGGCGATGTCGGCCTCGACCAGCGCAAGCTCCGGACGCAGCCCCGGGTCGGAGACGAGGCCCGTGCTGACGATCAGGAAGTCGAAGCGGAACTCGCCGTGCGGCGTCGTGATCACGACGCCTCCTTCCTCCGGTTTGGCGTCCGTCCATGGCGACCCCAAGTGTAGACGGAAGCCGGGATAGGCAGCCGCGCGCGCGAACGTATCGTTGGTCGGGGGCTGATTGTGCCGGTAGAAGTGGGCCATCACCGCGTATTTATCCGCGTCGGAGAGCGCCGGGTATCGTTCGATCATGCCCGAACTCTCCATCTGGCGGATGGGGTTAATGCGCGGCAGCTTCGCCCGGCGAACGAATACGTGCGCCTCCGCCACTCCGGCGGACAAGGCGAACTGGGCGTTGTCGAATGCCGAGGCGCCGCCTCCGAGCACCGCTACGCGCTTGCCTCGCAGCTTGCCAAAGTCGATCGGCTCCGACGTATGCGCGTAGAAGCGGCGCGGCACCTTGCTCTTGATCAAGGATGGCACATGCCATTCGCCGCCGCCTTGAATGCCGGTCGCAAGCACGACCTTGCGGGCGAGCAGCGACTCGGCCGGCGCTCCTGCCCCCTCCAGATGCAGTCGATGCATCCCTTCCGGAATCGGCTCGATCAGCTTCAGCTTCGTGTCGTTGACGACCGGCAGCCCCAACACCTCTCGGTACCAGCGCAAATAGTTCATCCAGTCGCCGCGCGGAATTTTGTCCACCTTGGACCAGCCTTCCACGCCCGACTGCGCCTCCCACCAGGCGCGGAACGTCAAGGACGGAACGCCGAGATCGACCGACGTCAGATGTTTGGGCGTGCGCAGCGTCACCATTCGCGCGTAGGTTTCCCATGGTCCCTCGAACCCTACGGGATTCTCGTCGATGACCAGAATGTTCGCGATGCGCTCGCGAAGCAGACCGAACGCCAGACCAAGCCCGCTCTGCCCTCCTCCGATGATGACGACGTCGTAGACAGGTCCGTCAGGATGCGATGCCGGGCGAACCCACTCCGCTCCCCCGTAAGCCAAATAGGATAAGTCTTGCTGCACCCGTTCGTTCAGCGATTCGATGCTCATGCGGATTCTATCCTTCCGTTGTAGAATGTGAGTTATGTCATATTTTATAACGTATTCACGTCACTTTAAAGCGTTTCGCAACGATCTGGACATTGCACACAAACGTTTCGAAAAGCAATGTGCAAGATGACCGACAATGTGCAAACGGGATGAGCGGCTGGAAGTCTCGACGATGGAGGGGCATGATGCCGGGTGACGTGGTATTGGTGAAGGGCAGTCATAGTGAGCGGATGCGCGGTGGCTGCGAGGAAGGGTTAGGCAGTTAGGCAATTGGCGGTGCGGTGGTGGCGTGGGTTACGGTGGGAAAGAGTGTATGGACTAGCTGGTAATATAAGATGGCGTTTGAGCGTGGTAGCAAGGTATGTTTCGATAACTGGAGGTGCGGGGTGGTGAAGGTTGTAAGGATGGCGTTAGAGCGTGGCAGCGAGGTATGTTTCGGTAACTGGAGGTGCGGGGTGGCGAAGATTGTAAGGATGGCGGTAGAGCGTGGCAGCGAGGTATGTTTCGGTAACTGGAGGTGCAGGGTGGCGAAGATTGTAAGGATGGCGGTAGAGCGTGGCAGCGAGGTATGTTTCGGTAACTGGAGGTGAGGTGCGGTAGGGATTGTTGATGCCCCTGGTTCGTCAATGATGTAACGGTTGCCATTGCGCCTATATTGCCTGAGACGGCACTTTCCAAATCGTAAAGGTTGCCAGCGAGCTTATTTCATCGAAATCAGCCTCATTGAGCCGTTTTGATGCCGCTTAAGCTCCAGTGCAACCGTTACAATTTCAAATTAGCTCAAAAAGTGCATTTAGCCACGCTGGCAACCGTTACAGAATCTAACGCATGGGTTCTGAAGCATGACGCGCGAACTCTACCGCGACATTGGGTAGACAATATTGCTGTAACATGAAATCGACAGACTCAGCATGTCATTCACATCAAGTCACGTCACGCCATTCCTCGCAACCGCAATCGCACCTGAACTCGCTCTCGCTCGCACTCGCACTAAGTCTACGCCTTAATCCAACAAAGCGGCCTGCCGTTTGTAGTAGTCCTCGATGACCATGCAAGCCATCGCCTCGATAACCGGCACGACGCGCGGGCAGATGCACGGATCATGTCTGCCGATCGTCTGGATCGACCGTTCGTTCCCTTCGCCGTCCACTGTCTGCTGCACGGACGAGATCGACGAGGTGGGCTTGACGGCAACGCGGAATACGATGTCCGCGCCGTTGCTGATGCCGCCGATGATGCCGCCGGCGTTGTTGGTCTTGAAGCCGCTTGCGTCCATCGCGTCGTTATGCTGGCTGCCCCGCATGGCGGCCGCCGCGAAGCCGGCTCCGAATTCGATGCCCTTGATTGCGCCGATCGACAACATCGCCTTTGCCAGCTCCGCGTCGAGCTTATCGAATACGGGCTCGCCGAGCCCCGGCGCGACGCCGCGAATCCGGCACTCCACAATGCCGCCGCAGCTGTCGCCGTCCTTGGCTAATTGCTCGATGCGCTCGATCATCCGCTCGGCCGCCGCCGGATCGCAAGCCCGCACCGCATTGCTCTCGATGGCCGCTTCGTCGAACGTATCGCACTTGATGCCGTCGATCTCGGTCGTGTAAGCCACGACGGAGACGCTCCGGTTTTCCAGCAGCCGGCGCGCGACCGCTCCGGCCGCTACCCGTCCCGCCGTCTCCCGGCCGGATGCCCGGCCGCTGCCGCGGTAGTCGCGGATGCCGTATTTTTTCTCGTAAGTGAAATCGGCATGGCCCGGACGGTATAGCGTCTTGATATCGTCGTAAGCGGACGGACGCATATCCGTATTGTTTAATAGGATGCACAGCGGCGTGCCCGTCGTGCGTCCTTCGAAAGTGCCGGATACGATCCGGATCTTGTCGTATTCTTTCCTTGGCGTCGTGACGGAGGATTGCCCCGGTCTTCTGCGGTCCATCTGAACCTGGATATAGGCTTCATCGAGCTCGACGCCCGGCGTGACGCCCTCCACGATGACGCCTACCGCCTCCCCGTGCGATTCTCCGAACGTCGTCATCTTAAGTCTTTCCCCAAATGTGCTGCCTGCCATGTCGCAAGCCCCCTCTTCGTTGTCCGAATATCTTCTCTTTCAGTTTACAGGTATAATTGAAATAAATGAAATTGCAATAATCGAAGTTTGTCATAGAGAGGGATGATGGCAAGATGGTATCCAATACGGAATGGTATCGCATCTTCCTGCACGCCGCCGAGGAATCGAATTTAACCAAAGCCGCTCAAAAGCTGCATATGACCCAGCCGTCGGTCAGTTACGCCATGAAGCAGCTGGAGGAAATGCTGGGCGTCGCTCTGTTCGAGCGATTGCCCAAAGGAGTCCGGCTTACCGAGGAAGGCCGGGCCTTATATCGGCATGTCCGCCTCGCGTTCGAGGAGCTCGGGGCTGCCGAGCGCCATATCCACAATCTAAAGCAGATGCACGAAGGGAGGCTTCGGATCGGCGCCAACGGCGCCATTATCCGGGATTTCCTCCTCCCTACTCTTGACGCTTTCCATGCGCTTTATCCCCAGATTCGCATTCAGTTGTCCCAGGATCGCTCCGGCAGCATTCTCGAGCGGCTAAAACAAGGGGAGCTCGACCTCGGTTTCGTCCACCTTCCGATCGCGGACGACGACATCGTAGTGATGACTTCGCGCGTATCTCCCTATTGCGCCGTCGTCGGAACCGCCTTCGCGAAGCATGCCGAACAGCCGGTGTCGGCCGAGCAGCTCGCGCGTTTGCCGCTGCTGTTGCTGTCGCCGGGCAGCTCGACCCGGAATTTTATCGAGCAATGGTTTCGTTCGCAAGGCATGGAAGCTACCGCCGATTTCGAATTAAACAGCTTGGAGATGCTGGTCGAATTCGCCGAGCGCGGGTACGGCGCGACCTTCTTGCCGCGAGCCTTCATCGCGTCGCGCCTCGCTAGCGGCGCTTTGATCGAGCTGCGAACGGAGATCGCGCTGCCGGAGCGCCACATCGGCATTGCCGCGCGCAAGCACGGCTCCCTGTCCATCGCGGCCGACGCGTTCTGGCGGATGCTGCAGGCATAGCTATGCGTCCGCAAAACCGGATCAAACAGGCACTCTTGTCGAAAGCGGCTGCCGCGTTCTAGCTAATACTTCGGAGCATCGGCTTTCCGCCGCATTTCGCCAGCATGTTTCCTTAACCAATGCGACCGACGAATAAATTGACCCCGCAACGCACGGAACAAA
>JAQSXN010000407.1 GCA_029256665.1 Paenibacillus sp. | reverse complement strand
GTCGTGGAGGATATTCGTCCCGATACGCCCGGCATCGTCAAGGTGGGCAGCGAGACATGGAGCGCAACATCCGAGGAGAGCATCGGCAAAGGCGAGACCGTCATCGTCGTAAGCAGGGGCAGCGCGTTTCTGCAAGTAAATAAATGGGGAGGGTAACACAAGAATGACATTAACCGTAACGATCATCGTCGTAGTTCTGGCCGTCGTCTTTATCTCTTTATCCGTCAAAATTATTCCGCAGCAAAGGATCGGAGTCGTGGAGCGGCTCGGTAAATTCAGCAGGCTTCTTACGCCGGGCATCAACATTCTGATTCCGATCATCGACCATGTGCGCACGTACCACGATCTTCGCATCCAGCAAGCGAACGTGCCGCCGCAGACCGTTATCACGAAGGACAACGTGCAGGTGAAGATCGACACGATCATCTTCAACCAAGTGACGGGACCCGAACAAGCTACCTATGGCATCTCGGATTACGTATACGCAGTGCGCAACATCAGCACGGCGACGATGCGTCAGATCATCGGCAAGATGGAGCTTGACGAGACGTTGTCCGGCCGTGAAAAAATATCGACGGATATCCGTATCGCGCTGGACGAGGCGACCGAGAAGTGGGGCGTTCGGATCGAACGCGTGGAGGTTATCGACATTCAGCCTCCAACCGATATACAGGACGCGATGGACAAACAAATGAAGGCGGAGCGCAGCAAACGCGCCTTGGTCTTGGAGGCGGAAGCCGCGAAGCAAGACATGATTCTGCGCGCGGAAGGCGACAAGCAAAGTAAAATTCTGAAGGCGGAGGGCGAGAAGGAAGCCCGCATCCGTCAGGCGGAAGGCCAGCGCCAAGCGCAGGAGCTGGAAGCGCTCGGCGAAGCGAAGGCGATTCATTCCATCGCGGAAGCAGAGAAAAGCCGGATCGAGATGATCCGCGCGGCCGGTCTGGACGAACAAGTGCTGACGTACCGCTCGCTAGAAGCGCTTGGAGAGATCGCCAAAGGCCCGGCGAACAAAGTGTTTATACCGACGAGAGCGGTAGAAACGCTTGGCAGCATTGGAGCCATTGGAGAGATGCTCAAGGAAAACAAGAAATAATCTCGTCAATGTTTTGATCGAGGTAGCCGATCCGTAGTGGGGAGCATGTCCAAGTCTCCTGCATGCCGGTCGGCTTCTTTTTTATTTGGATATGTCTTAAGAACTACCGTTCCTTAAATGAACCTTAAAAAAGTGTGACCAGATCGAGATTGAACCGTAATAGTTCCTATGACTATCAGGACATGAGGGGAGAAGGGCGAATGAATTTCATGAATCAAGAGCCAGGCGGCGCGGCTCAGCCGAATCCGAATCGCAAGCCGCCGGAGATGAAGCCGGGCACGGTAAGAAATATCGTGATCGGAATCGCGGCGGTCGTCGTATTGTTCTACATCGGATCGACATCGTTCTACACGGTACAGGAGCAGGAGAGGGCGGCCGTGCTTACGTTCGGCAAGTATACGCACGAGACGGGATCCGGTCTGCACTTCAAATGGCCGAGTCCGATCCAGGAGGTGCGCATCGTGCCAGCGGAGCTGACGCAGCGAATTACGATCGGTTACCGCGAGAATGGCAATACGGTCACGCCGGTCGAAGACGAGGCAATGATGATTACCGGAGACGAGAACATCGTATCCGCGGATGCGGTCGTCACATGGAAGATCGGCAATATCCGCAATTATTTGCATAATATTAGCGATCCCGAGCAATTCCTGCGCAACTCGGCAAGCGCATCCATACGTTCGGTCATCGGCTCGCAGAAGCTGGATTACGCGATTACGGACGGCAAGACGGCGATCCAGGATTTGGTCCGCGAGAAGCTGGTCGATCTGCAGGCCCGATACGAAACCGGCATTCAGATCATCGACTTGAAGTTCCAGGATATCGAGCCGCCCGGCGGTGAGGTCGAAGAGGCGTTCAGAGCCGTAACCAACGCCAGGGAAGAAAAGAACACGAAAATCAACAATGCGATGAAATACGAGAATGAAACGATTCCGAAGGCGCGAGGCAATGCTCAAGCGCTGCTCGAGCAAGCAGAAGCGGAGAAAAAATCGCGTATGTTGAACGCGGAGGGCGACGTAGCGAAGTTTAACGCGATCTATAGCGAATACGTCGGCAATCCGAGCGTTACGCAAAATCGTCTCATCTTGGAGACGTTAGAGAAGATTTTGCCGAATGCTCAAATCTTTATTACGAACGGCGATGGCGAGACGGTCAATTATTTGCCGCTCAACGAACTGATGCGCAAGGAGGCAACCGAGGATGAAAACTAAACATTGGACGATCATAGCTTCAGCCGTCTTGTTGCTGATCATCGCGGCGGGCTCCATGTTTATCGTGAGGGAAGGCGAATACAAGGTCGTGCTCCGATTTGGCGAAGCCATCCGAACGGAGAAGTCGCCTGGACTTAACTTTAAGCTTCCGTTTATCGAGAACACGACCTCGCTTCCGAAATACCAGATGACGTTCGAGAGCAATCCCGGTCAGATTCTGACCAAGGACAAGAAGCCGATCATCGTCGACAATTATACGATCTGGCGGATCGTGGATCCGGAGAAGTTCATCAAGACGGTTCACAACGTAAGCGGAGGAACGCAACGGATCGACGAGGCCGTCTACAACTCCGTACGCCGCAAGCTGTCGGAGGTCGAGTACGATGGCATCATCAGCGAAAATACGGCGCGGGGAAATATCAACGACGAGATTACGAAAGATGTGGTTGGCGCATTGACGAGAGACGATTACGGGATCGAAATCGTGGACGTACGCATCAAGCGCACCGATCTGCCCGAAGGAAACAAACAAAGCGTGTACAACCGCATGATCTCCGACAGGCAGTCGATCGCGGCCAGATATTTGTCCGAAGGCGATGAGGAATCGCGTAAAATGACGTCCAAAGCGGATCGGACCGCAAGCGAGCTGATGTCCCAAGCCCAAGCGGACGCCAAGAAGATCGTGGCGGAAGGCGAGAAGGAAGCCGCGATAATCTATAACAAGGCTTACGGGAAGGACCCGCAATTTTATAACCTGTACAGAACGCTCGAAAGTTATATCGTGACGATGAAGAACGAGCCGGTCATCATGATGCCGATCGACTCGCCGTACGCGAAGGTTCTTTTGGGGCAACAGCCGTAATTCTAGCATAAAATACGCGAAACCCTATAGTTGATCGTACAGTCCTTCATAGATTCGCCTCATATCCTAGGATAGAGGTGAATCTATTGGCTACGAGACGATATGCAAGCAGCAGAATACGAGGCAAGCTGAAAGTATGCCGCTATCTGGAGGATAACGGAAACACTCGCCGGTACGTGCCGGATACGGTATCGTTCGGACTCTCGAACATCCGTAGGATGGCGGAAAGACACGGTTCGTTGTATATCAAGCCGGATGTCGGATCGCTAGGCATCGGCATTTGCAAGCTTAAGAGATCGGCGGCGGGATATACGCTCAAGGAGGTTGCGAACCGATCGCAAAGCACCAGGACGTTCAATACGCTTGAAGGCGCCTATCGGCATATCGCCGCCAGGAGATCGGATAAGCTCATTATTCAGCAGGGCATCTCGCTGGATAAGGTGGACGGCAAGCCGTACGATATTCGGGTGATGGTGCAGCGCAAACCCGGAGGCTCATGGACGTGTACGGGCATTAGCGTCAAGGTAGGTCGCGCGGGCAAAATCGTCACCAATTATCATCAAGGCGGCACGGTTTTTACGCTTCGCAAACTGCATGATCGTCTTGGTCTTACTCCTCAAGAAGGCGCATTAATGGAAGGCCAACTCCGCTCCGCCGCGCTTAGCATCGCGAAGACGTTAAGTGCGCGGAAGTCCGGGATGCGGGAGATGGGCATCGATTTTGCAAGAGACCGGAACGGTCGCATCTGGGTACTCGAAGTGAATTCCAACCATCCGCAGTTCCATCCGATCAAGAAGGTGGATCGTAAGGCTTATGATCGCATGAAAGAATACGCGGCGTCGTACGGCAGGTACGATGCCAAATAGATTAGTGACCGTAACCGCAGGCGTTGCCTGCGGTTTTGTCAATGCTGAAAAAAGGGCTTGCAAAAACTAATTCCATTAGTTTATTATAAAACTAATGATATTAGTTTATGGGGGGATGGATGCCATGAGAGTCATTAAAGGGAACAAATTCGCTCAGCTCACTTATTTGCCTAACGTATTTCCGGTGAATTGTTATTTGGTGGAGGAAGAGGACGGATTGACGCTTGTGGACGCGGCGTTGCCCAATAACGCGAAAGCCATCTTGCAGGCCGCCGCGGAGTGGGGAAAGGCGATTAAGCGAATCCTCTTAACGCATGGACATAATGATCATGTAGGAGCGTTAGATGCGATTAAGGAGCAGCATCCGGACATCCAGGTTTATATTTCGGCTAGAGATGCGCTGCTTCTCGCCGGAGACGTTACTTTGCGGGCGGAAGAGCAAGGGATTCCGATCCGAGGGGGCGTGCCGAAGACGATCAAGACGAAGCCGGATGTGCTGCTGAAAGACGGGGATCGGGTCGGCTCCCTTCTGGCGATCGACGCA
>JAQSXN010000406.1 GCA_029256665.1 Paenibacillus sp. | reverse complement strand
ACTTGTCATCATCCTATTCTAATTTGTAACTATTGGATTTATAAACCCTTGATACATCAGCATTTTTAGATATACCAAGGGACTTTCATGTCTCATACATGTATTGTAATTTGTCTCATTTATTACTTACATCCGTTTCAGTTCTGACCATTACCCACAGTGTGCGCCTTCAACGATCAAATCTTATAAGCCTTCATCGCTTTTCTGATCTCTTTCCAGCTAGGACGTTTGCCGTACATCAGCACGCCCGTGCGGTAGATCTTGGCCGATACGTAGACCGCGGCGTAGATCGAGACGAGAAGGATGCCGAAGGACAGCAGCGTCTGCCACATCGGGACGTCGGTGAGGCCGATCCGGAGCAGCATCACGAACGGCGAGAAGATCGGGATGTACGAAGTGATCTTCACGAGCAGGCTGTCCGGCGAGCTGATGCTGAAGATGGCGATGTAGAAGCCTGCCAGCGAAATAAACGTCATCGGCATAACCGCTTGCCCGAGATCCTCCGTGCGGCTAACGATGGAGCCGATGGCCGCGTACAGCGTGGCGTAGAGGAAGAAGCCCGTCAGGAAGAACAGCACCGCGTACACGAGCAGCAGCGGATCGACCAGCGACAGATCGATGTCGAGATTGCCGAGCGCGCCTTTGTTGTGCGGCATGGAGACGTTGAGCAGAATGACGACGATGTAGAAGGCCATCTGCAGGATGACGACGATGAACATGCCGAAGATTTTGCCGAACATCTGCTTCAGAGGCGTGACGCTCGTAATCAAAATTTCCATGACGCGCGAGCTCTTCTCCGCCGTAATTTCCGATGCGATCATGTTGCCGGACGTCATGATGGCCATGAACAGGAAGATGATGATGACGTAGATGACGCCCATGTTGACGCCTTGCGCCTGCTGCGTTCTTCCCGCGCCCGCTCCGGAGCCGTCGCCGGTGGAGATCTGTACGGTTTCGATGCTGACCGGCGCATTTAGCTGCGCCATTTGTTCCACGGTCAAGCCCGCGTTTTGCAGGACGCTGATTTGGCGAATCTGAACGAGCGCGGTCTGGAGCCCTGCGGTTGTTTTGGAATCCATTAGCTTCTCGGAGTTGTACGTCATCGCGGGGAATCCGCTGTCCGTCATTTCCGAACCGAACGCGAGATACCCTTTGATATCGCCGTCGTCGATCGCGTCCTTAAGCTGCTTCTCGTTCGCGGCGGCGTCGCCTTTGTCTTCGAACGGCACCATGACTACGGGCGGTTTCTCTTGCGCTTCGTAGAACGTCTTCAGGCTGTCGCCCGGAGATTGATTGTCCTCGCCGCTCAGCTGGATGTACCCCACGTTCGTCGCTTTGTCACCGCCCTTGTCGAATTGCTCGATGATGTATGGAAGATTGATGCCGATGCTGATGACAAGCGCGATGATCAACGACGTGATGACAAACGATTTGGTTCTTACTTTATTGTTAACCGTAAATCCGACAACCGTCCAAAAATTATTCATGGCGTTCACCTACCGTTCGAATGAATATTTCGTTAAGCGTGGGCTCCTTGATTTCGAAATGCTGGACCGTCGCCTGCTCCATCGCCAGCTTCAGAATGTCCGCGCCGGCGTTTTCGTACGAAATGGCGATCGAATACCCTTGCTCCGTGCGCGTGACGCCGGTGACGCCCGCCAGCCGCTCAAGTCCTTCGACGGCTTTGTCGGTATGGAGAATAACCCGCTCCCTCGGGAATTGTTTTTTGATATCCTTCAGGCTGCCCTTGAGCACCGAGTTGGATTTGTGCAGGATCGTAATGTTGCGGCACAGCTCCTCGACATGCTCCATCCGATGCGTCGAGAACAAGATGCTCGTGCCGGAATCGCGCAGCTCCTTCACCGTCGACTTCAGCAGCTCGACATTGACGGGGTCGAGACCGCTGAAAGCTTCGTCCATGACGACGATCTTCGGCTTATGGTTCACCGCCGCGATAAACTGGATTTTCTGCTGGTTGCCCTTCGATAGCTCCTCGACCTTCTTGTTGTAATATTCGGGAACTTCAAACTTCTCGAGCCAGAGCTTCAGATTGCTGTCGGCATCCGCTTTCGACATGCCGCGCAGCTGGGACAGATAGATGACCTGGTCGCTGACCTTCACCTTCGGATACAGCCCTCGCTCCTCCGGCAAGTAGCCGAGCATGCCCAATTGTTCGTTGCTGTACGGCTTGCCGTTGTACAAAATCTTGCCTTCATCCGGATAGATCAAGCCCAGCACCATCCGCATCGTCGTCGTCTTGCCTGCGCCGTTCGCGCCGAGCAAGCCGTAGATTTCGCCTTCGCCGACTTCAAAAGAGTTGTTGTTTACCGCCGTCTTATCCGCGTATTGCTTCGTCACGTTTTCGACTACCAATGGCTTCATCTTCTCAATCCCCTCGCTTCATTCGCTTTTGTGTCCAGACCGATGCCATGCAGCAGCGCGGCCATAATCTCGTCGAGCTCCATGCCGGATTTGCTTACGATGGTCAGTCCGGCATTTACGCACCAGCGTTCGGCTTCCAGCGCCTTGCCCGTCGTTACCCGGAACGTCCGTTCGCCCGCGAACTCGATGCCGGCTTGCCCGGGCAAGTCGGCCAGATCTCTGGCCTCCAGTCCTTCGCCGCTCACGTAATACGTGAACCAACTGCTGAACAGTTCATCCTTCTCGTAGAAACCTAGTACCCTTCCCTGCGCCATAAATACGATAAAATCCGCCAGCCGTTTCACTTCCTCCACGATATGGCTCGTCATGAGGATCGTTCGGTCGCCTTGATCCATATGACGGTGCAGCAAATCGATCATCGTCTTCCAGGCTAACGGATCAAGCCCCGACGACGGTTCGTCAAGCAGCAGCAGCTCCGGATTGTGGGCCAGCGCCAGCGCCAGCTCCGTCTTTCTCCGCATCCCCTTGGACATCTTGCCGAGCGGTTGATGGTCGTTGACCTGGAGAATGCGCAGCAGCTCTTGGTAGCGGAACAGATCCCAATCTCGATACCAGAAGCCATGGATCTTCGCTTTATCGCTGCCTTTTAATGAATTCTCATGAGCGTACGGTTCTTCCGGCACATATCCGATTCGTTGCTTGATCGCATCGTCATCGCCGCTGCCAATTTCTTGTCCGAGTATGGTCACCTTGCCTTGATCCGGCTTCGCCAAATTCAGCGCCATGCGGAAGAGCGTGCTCTTGCCGCTGCCGTTGGGACCGACGATGGCGGTTATATAACCGGCGGGAATATCCAGCGTAGCCGGACCTAACCGAAATTCCGACTTCTTGACCGATACTTCCTCGAAGGAGATCGCGGTCTCCGATTTCCACTCTTTCATCCGTCTTCGCCTCCTGCATCGTAATGTTTGCTCACGGCCTCGCGAAACAGTTCTTCCAGCTCCTCTTCCGTGCATTGCACCCGCTTGCCGGCGATAACGGCTTGCTCCAGCGTTTCCATTACGACCGAGAGACGGTGGCGATCTCGTTCCTGCTCGCCGACCTTTGCCACGTAAGTGCCCGTTCCTTGCCTTGTCCGCAGCAGTCCTTCCCCCTCCAGATCGCTATATACCCGTTTCACGGTAATAACGCTGCACTTGACGGTCTGGGCCAGTTCCCGGATGGACGGAAGCAAGGTGCCTTCGACAAGCTGGCCGCTGACGATAAGCGCCCGGAGCTGAACTTTGATTTGATGATACAGCGGTTCCGCGCTTTGTTCATTGATCTGGATGGGCAGCCTCACCTGACTTCACCCGCTTTCTCCTATTACTTGGCCAAATTCCTTGCTCTTAATTTCCTCTCGATGCTCCGCAAGCCGAGCGGGATGACCGCCGCCGCCGCTACGATCGCGCAGGCCGGCAGCCACCAGCCGCCGTTCTGTATCACGTGGTAGCTGTTCAGCATCAAACTTTCCTTGAACCAGATCGAGAAGACGATCAGAGCGATTAATACCGTGACGGCGACGATCATGCAGTACCAGAAATAAATTCTTCCTTTGTAGCCCATCTCGACGTACAAGTACGCAAACCCCGCGATCGCCGTATAGACAATCCAGAACAAAGCGAATTGCAGATATGTTCCAAGCTGCAGCTGATGAGAGCCGATCGAGCGGAGAGCGAAATAAAAACCTGTAAAAAAGATAATCATGCCGGGTATGCCGATCGTCAGATAAAGCAGAAACTTCCCGAGCGCGATCTGACGGAACGGAATCGGAAGCGTGCGCCATATTTCCAGCTTCTTCGTGTATACGTCCGTCTTCCAAGTGAAATAAGGCTGCGTTGCCATCAAACCAAGCAACGGGAATAATAACAGGGCGTACAGATCGACCGTCATGTAGGAGAAGAACATTTCGTCCCCGTCCAGTGCGTCGTCGAACAGCGGTACCATGAACAACATCATATAGAGGGAGAAAAAGACCGGAAAGGCGACCTTCCACCTCGCCCATGCAATCTCGCTCTTGACCAGAAACCAAGCGCCTCTCCAATTTCCCATACGTTCGTGCCTCCCGTATCAAACTTCTGCGCGTTCCGAAATCTCGTTCGGCGCCATGTTTATATACTGTATATATCTATATACACAGTATATTCACGGATACAGTG